>NZ_JBSGDP010000132.1:0-1107 GCF_053602435.1 Nocardia sp. NPDC004415 | reverse complement strand
GGTCGCAGAGACCAGAGAGAAGCGACTGTTTACTAAAAACACAGGTCCGTGCGAAGTCGTAAGACGATGTATACGGACTGACGCCTGCCCGGTGCCGGAAGGTTAAGAGGACCGGTTAGCCACTTCGGTGGCGAAGCTGAGAATTTAAGCCCCGGTAAACGGCGGTGGTAACTATAACCATCCTAAGGTAGCGAAATTCCTTGTCGGGTAAGTTCCGACCTGCACGAATGGCGTAACGACTTCTCTGCTGTCTCAACCACAGACTCGGCGAAATTGCATTACGAGTAAAGATGCTCGTTACGCGCGGCAGGACGAAAAGACCCCGGGACCTTCACTATAGCTTGGTATTGGTGTTCGGTACGGTTTGTGTAGGATAGGTGGGAGACTGTGAAACCAGCACGCCAGTGTTGGTGGAGTCGTCGTTGAAATACCACTCTGATCGTATTGGACTTCTAACCTCGGACCATGATCTGGTTCAGGGACAGTGCCTGGTGGGTAGTTTAACTGGGGCGGTTGCCTCCCAAAATGTAACGGAGGCGCCCAAAGGTTCCCTCAGCCTGGTTGGCAATCAGGTGTCGAGTGCAAGTGCACAAGGGAGCTTGACTGTGAGAGTGACAGCTCGAGCAGGGACGAAAGTCGGGACTAGTGATCCGGCACCGGCAAGTGGAAGCGGTGTCGCTCAACGGATAAAAGGTACCCCGGGGATAACAGGCTGATCTTCCCCAAGAGTCCATATCGACGGGATGGTTTGGCACCTCGATGTCGGCTCGTCGCATCCTGGGGCTGGAGTAGGTCCCAAGGGTTGGGCTGTTCGCCCATTAAAGCGGCACGCGAGCTGGGTTTAGAACGTCGTGAGACAGTTCGGTCTCTATCCGCCGCGCGCGTTAGAAACTTGAGGAAGGCTGTCCCTAGTACGAGAGGACCGGGACGGACGAACCTCTGGTGTGCCAGTTGTTCCGCCAGGAGCACTGCTGGTTGGCTACGTTCGGAAGGGATAACCGCTGAAAGCATCTAAGCGGGAAGCCTGTTCCAAGATGAGGTTTCTCTCCCACTTGATGGGTTAAGGCCCCCTACAGACCATGGGGTTGATAGGCCGGAACTGGAAGC
>NZ_JBSGDP010000131.1:0-1140 GCF_053602435.1 Nocardia sp. NPDC004415 | reverse complement strand
TTGTCCTGACAAGACGACTCGGCTCGTCAAGGCGATCGGAGTACTGCAGGACCGCGAGCGTCAGGCCGAGGCAGCAGGATGAAAAAGGCTCACTGCGCGCTTGCAATATTCTCAACGCCTGAGACCGTCAAGATGCCGGAGTACATCCTTGAATCCGTCCGATAACGTCGCCATTCTCGCGGCTGCGGGCTCCAAGAAGACCGAGTCGATCATTCAAGCGGTCCTGGATACGCCACCGACGACGAAAATCCTGATCACTACCTACACAATCGAGAACCTGGAGCAGATTCGCCTTCGCCTCATTGGCGCAACTGGTGGTGCGGTCCCGCCGAATGTGACGCTGATGTCGTGGTTCACATTCCTGCTCCGAGAGTGCATAAAGCCGTACCAGAATTTCGTTACCGACACCAACCGTGTCAGGTCGCTGAACTTCGAGCTTTGGAATAATCCGCGCCGGAGACCAAAAACCGACATCAACGGATACTATTTTGACTCGGGTTCTAATCTTCGCGTACGCAATGCTGGCGATTTCGCCGTCCTAATAAACGAGCGCTCGGGTGGTAAGCCAGTGAGCAGACTGGAGGAATTATACGATCATATCTATATTGACGAGGTGCAAGACCTTGCTGGCTACGACTTGGAGCTCCTGATCCTCTTATTCGCTTCCGCCATCCGAGTGACGATGGTTGGCGATCCACGTCAGTGCATTTATCAGACGAGCCTCACCACTAAGCACCCAAAATATAAAGATCTGGGAATGTTCAACTGGTTCGAGAAGCAGGAGAAGCTTTCGCGCCTGAAAATCATCAACCGGGCTAAGAGCTACCGGTGCATCCAGGAAATATGCGACTTCGCGGACGCCTTGTATCCCGAGTTGAGTGAATACAAAACCGTCTCTGGCAATCATCAAGTCACCGACCACGATGGCGTGTTCTGCGTTCGGGAGTCTCAGATTGACAGCTATATTGAGATGTTTGATCCTGTCAGGCTGCAATATCAGAAGAATGCAAAGTTTGCCAAGTATGGGGCAATGAATATCGGCGTATGAGGTGCCTGAAGATCTTCGGACAGTGACCCAAAGTATGATTTGGGTAATTGAACGGAGTTGTTGTGGCACAGAAGAAGTCGCGTCAGTTCAGC
>NZ_JBSGDP010000129.1:0-1278 GCF_053602435.1 Nocardia sp. NPDC004415 | reverse complement strand
TGAGGTGCCTGAAGATCTTCGGACAGTGACCCAAAGTATGATTTGGGTAATTGAACGGAGTTGTTGTGGCACAGAAGAAGTCGCGTCAGTTCAGCCCGGAGTTCCGGGAAACAGCCGCGCGGGAAGTGGTCGAGAAATCTCGCCCGTTCGCCGATGTCGCACGTGACTGCGGGGTGACCGATCAGACCATCCGGAACTGGGTGAAGAATTTCCGGAGCACACATGCCAGCGATTCGGAGTTGTCGATCTCCGAGCGCGCGAGGTTGAAGGAACTGGAGCGGCGGGTCCGAGAGCTGGAGGAGGAGAACCGGTTCCTGGGAAAATCGGTGGCCTTCTTCGCGAAGAAGCACCGGTGACAGTGAAATACGCGTTCATCGCCTCCGAAGAAGGCAATCATTCCGTCGTATCGATGTGCCGGTGGGCGAAGGTCTCACGGTCGGGATATTACGCCTGGCGCAGCCGCAAACCCTCGGCCACCGCGCAGCGCCGCGAAATCCTGGCCAGCGAAATCCGGTACTGCTTCGAGCACTCCGACGGCACGTACGGCTACCGGCGTATCCATGCCCAGCTGGCCCGCTGGGGTACAGCCGTTGATCCGGACACCGTCCGAATGATCATGCGTGAACTGGGCCTCGTGGCGTGTCAGCCGCGCCCGTTCCGGCCGGTCACCACCCTCGCCGGTGATGCTGCCGAGCTACCCGACCTGGTGTGTCGCGACTTCACCGCGGACGCGCCGGCGCGCAAACTTGTCGGCGACATCACCTATATCCGAACCTGGGAAGGGTGGCTGTATCTGGCCACGGTGTTGGACTGCTATTCGAAGAAGGTAGTCGGATACGCGATGGCCGATCATATGCGTACCGAGCTGGTCGCCGACGCCCTTCGAATGGCTGCCAGGAATCTGGCTTTCGCTCCTGGTGTCACGATCTTCCACAGCGATCGTGGCACTCAATATTTGTCAGCCGAATTCGCTGCGGTGACAGCGGAACTCGGTGTTCTGCGATCGGTAGGACGCACGGGAAAATGCTACGACAACGCTTGGGCGGAATCCTTCAACGGGACTTTGAAGAACGAGCGGGTGAACCGTACCCAGTACCCGACCCGGAAATGTGCGCGCAGGGACGTCATCGGCTATATCGAGTTGCGCTACAACCAGATTCGGTTGCACTCCGGGATTGACTACCGAACACCCAACGAAGTAGAGTCCGGCTGGTTCGAGCGGAATAGGGCAGCCTGAGAAGTCAAAGTCTCACTGTCCGAGAATCTTCCGGCCCCTCA
>NZ_JBSGDP010000128.1:0-1290 GCF_053602435.1 Nocardia sp. NPDC004415 | reverse complement strand
TGAGGTTCCCCCGCTAATCCGGAGAGCGGATTATCTGGTTCCAGCGGGAACCCGGTGATGATAGCCGGCTTCGTACTCGTCGGGCGATCGCCAGCCGAGCTTCTTCTGGATCCGTTGGGTGTTGTACCAGCCGTCGATGTAGGCGAACAAGGCGTTCTCGGCGTCTTCCCTTGTCCGCCAACTGTTCCGATACACCAACTCGGTCTTCAGGGTGGAGAAGAAGTTCTCCATGAGGGCGTTGTCGTAACTGTCACCGACCGACCCCATGGACTGCGCGATCCCGTTGTCGGCCAACCGGTTAGCGAACCGAATCGCCGTGTAAGTCGACCCGCGGTCGGAATGATGGACAAGCTGCCCGTCACGGACATCGCGGGTCCAGACCGCGTACTCGAGAGCACCGAGGACCAGTTCGGTGTCGCACCGGTCCGAACACTTCCAGCCCACGATCCGGTTCGAGAACGCGTCGCGGACCGCGGCCAGCCAGAACACACCCTCACCACAGACGATGCGGGTGGCATCGGCAACCCACAGCCGGTCCGGCTCACCGGCCGTGAAATCGCGGTTGACCAGGTCCGGGGCCGGGGTGGCACGCCGATCCTGCCGGGTCGAGCCCAGCCGCCATTTCTTGCGCAGGAACGCGCCCTGCAACCCGGCGCCCCGCATCAGGCGCTCGACTCGTTTGCGGCCGACCGAGATCCCCCGTCGGCGCAGCATCGCATGGATCCGCGGTGACCCGTAGGTTCCGCCCGAGCTGGTATGGATGTCGACGATCTCGGCCAGCAACTCCTGGTCGGCCAGCCGCCGCTGCGCCGGCTCCCGCGCCTGCCGCAACCAGCCGTAATACGTCGAGGACGCGATTCCCAGAACCCGTAATACGAGCTCGACCGGGTGTTGCGGGTGTTCGTTGACGAACGCCACGATCACCGCCGGGTCTGGCCGAGCTCCGAGGCGAAATACGCGCTCGCATCACGCAACACGGCGTTCACCCGCTCCAACTCTGCGACCCGCTTCTTCAGGGCCCGGTTCTCGGCGAGCATGTCGGTCGTCGGCTTGTCGTTGCGTTCACCGGCATCGGCCTCCGCTTGGCGGATCCACAGCCGCAACGCTTCGTGATGCACCCCGAGCTGCGCTGCCAGCTTCCGGATCGTCGGCTTCGGATCGGACTCCCGATACAGCCGCACTGCCCGCGCCTTCAACTCGTCCGGGTACTTCTTCGGTGCTGCCACGAATGACTCCTTCCGGTCCTATCGGACCACAGTCAGAGCCCTCCGAGAAAGCGGGGGAACCTCA
>NZ_JBSGDP010000127.1:0-1486 GCF_053602435.1 Nocardia sp. NPDC004415 | reverse complement strand
AACCCCACCCAAAAAACCAACCCCGATTTGTTCTGAGCCACAAAAACAAATTCCCGCTTGGGGGGGGGGGCCGGGGCGATGGTGTCATCCAACCTGGTTCGATCACACGATCGCCGGATAGGTATCGGTAGACGTATCGGCCACCGTGATACCAGCTCGCACGCCCCCGGGACCCGTCCTGGTGGCGTGCGAGCTCGATGCGGTCGAGCGTGTTGTCGCCGGCGGTCGACATCACTCACAGAAGAGCGGGACGGTGCATGGGGACGAATGATGCGGGGCGACAGGCGCGCACGATCGCGCTGACCGGCGTGGCTGCCGTCCTGGTGCTGACGATGGCGGTCGTGGTGGGTGTGCTCGCCGGGCGTAGCTTCGGCTCGGTCGTCGCGGGGAGCGCACTGCCCGCGACATTCGATGTCACCGGCCCCGTCCCGGTGGGCGCGACCGCCAATGGCGCGATCCGGGTCGGTGAGCCGGGGGCTCCCGTCACCATCCGGGTCGTGGCGGATCTGCAGTGCCCCGCCTGCGCGCACTTCGAGGAGATCCATGGCGCGCTGCTCGCCGAAGTGGTCGACAACGGCACCGCGGCAGTCGAATACAACATCGTCACCTTCCTCGACCGCGCCTCCACCGACGAGTACTCCTCCCGCGCGGGCAACGCCTCCTACTGCGTCGCGGCCTCGGGCCTGGCGAACTACCAGCACTGGCTGAGCGTCATGTTCGAGAACCAGCCCGGCGAGGGCGGCGAAGCCGGCTTCCCCGACAGCGAACTGATCGCCCTGGCCGAACAAGCCGGCTACCGCGATCCCACTGTCGCGCAATGCATCACCGCCCGCACCCACGACGCCTACCTGCGCGCCCGCACCGCCGAGATCCTCGACGGAAGGGTCAAGGCCACCCCGACAGTCTTCATCGACGGCGCCAAGGCCGACAGCAGTACCCTCTCCACCGAGGCGAGCCTGCGCACCGCGATCGACTCCGCCCGCTGAGTGGACGGAGTCGACAGCTGACCGCGTGCGTGCTCAGCGGGCGATCGTGATCGCGAAGGGCGCGAACCCGCCGGAGCGGATCACCGGCGGTACGAACAGTATCGCGGCCTCGGTGGCACGGGCGGTGTGGATACCACCGAGATCGGTGATCCACTCCGGGCGCCAGCCGAGGTCGGCGAGCAGTCCACCGACGATCTGTTTTGCCCGCAGGTCGTCGCCGGAAAGGAAGACCTCGGGCGCCTCCGCGAGGAGGCCCGGGTTGGTCATCACCGGGAAGAGCATGGTGTTGAGGGTCTTGACCACCGACGTCTCCGGCAGTGCGGACTGCAGTTTCTCGGCGAGGCTCGAACCGGGGTAGAGCAGGTCGCCGGGCAGGCCGTCGGGTCCGTCGAGGGTGGCGTTGGCGACATCGACGAGGATCGTGTCGCGCAACTGCTCGCGAAGTCCGGTGAGCAGTTCGAGCGAGCCCGCGCCCGGGGTGGCGTTGATGACGACGGCGG
>NZ_JBSGDP010000126.1:0-1618 GCF_053602435.1 Nocardia sp. NPDC004415 | reverse complement strand
CCAGGGGCCGCGACCTCGAGCGCGCCAGCGCTCCACAAACACGGAGGCCGCCATGTCTCAGACCTTCGCTACCGCTGACCTCGACGGCCGCCGCGCGACAGTGGTCGCCGACGACGGCGTCCCGATCGCGGTCCGGGCCTTCGGCGCCGAGGACGCACCACTCACCGTGGTCTTCGTCCACGGCCACTGCCTGCACACCGAATCGTGGAAGATCCTGCGCGAACAGCTGCTGCGGCACTGGGACACCGACACCAGGATGGTGTTCTACGACCACCGCGGCCACGGCGAATCCGGGCACGCCCACCACGCCACCTACACCATCGACCAGCTCGCCACCGACCTCGACGCGGTGCTGCGCGCGGTGGCCCCGGCCGGGCCGGTGGTGCTGGTCGGGCACTCGATGGGCGCGATGGTGCTGCTGGCCTACGCGCGGCTGTTCCCCGCCGCGATCGGCGCGCGGGTGGCCGGGATCGCGCTGATCGCCGGTGCCGCGGGCGGGATCAGCGAGGTGGGTCTGGGCAGGCTGCTCAACCGGCATGCGGTGGTCTCCCTGCAGCACGCGGTGGTGCGCGCCCCACGGGTGATGCAGGCTTCGAAGCGTTTGTCGCGCTGGATCTTCGGACCTTTGCTCCGCGAAGCGGGCGCGGGCACCCGGCGGGTGAACCCGCGCGTCGCCTCGATCGCCACGGCGGTGCTCGGGGAGACCTCACTGCTCACCGTGGCCGCCTTCCTGACCTCGCTGCTCGACTTCGACGAAGCCCGCACCCTGGCTCACCTCGGCGACCTGCCCGCCCTGGTGCTGGCCGGATCGGCCGACCTCATGGTGCCGTTCACCCACTCGGTGGTGCTGGCCTCACAGCTGGCAGGCGCGGAGCTGGTGCGGATCGAGGGGGCCGGGCACAGCGTGATCCTGGAGTGCGCCGAGGAGGTTGCCCACTCGATTGCCGCGCTGGTCGAGCGGGCGGGTTCGGGACTGCGCGAACGCTACGCCGTGGCGGGCTGAACACCCGGAGTTACCGGATGGCAACCGCGGAATCCGGGGTAACTCCGGGCGTGATCCGAAAAGTTCGGTTACTGTGGTGGAGATCACGTTGTGTGGTGAGTCACACGGCTCGGTGCAGTGCGGCCCGGGATTTCACGGGCATGCCTGGTGGTCGGACGAGTCGGCGTGCCCGCCATATACACAGGAGGTAACGATGACACGCAGCGATATCGCGGAACTGCGCTACGCGGTCGGTCAGCTCCGGCAATCGATCGGCGCACTGCGCTCCAACTACGGCGACGCGGCCACCGTGCGCCGGCTGGAGAACGACCTCGAGCGGCTCGTCATCGATGCCGAGGAGTTCGAGCAGGCGCCACCGCCGGAACTGGCCGTCCCCCGCCGCTCCGAGCCGATCTACGTCCCGGACAGCAAGTCCGACGAGGCGGCCTGGATGGGCGCGCAGGACGAGGGCCTCGGCTTCCACTCCCGGCCCAGAACCAAGTAAGCAGACCTGTTTCACCAGCACAGCGGCCCTGAACCCAGGGCCGCTGTGTTGATCAGCGGCTGGTGCCGCGGGTTCTCGGCCTGTTCCCTTGATCTTCCCTCCCGCCGGGTACTCCTTCGTCGCACCCTCTG
>NZ_JBSGDP010000125.1:0-1734 GCF_053602435.1 Nocardia sp. NPDC004415 | reverse complement strand
CTGCAGACCATCGGCGCGACCACCCTCGACGAGTACCGCAAGTACATCGAGAAGGACGCCGCCCTGGAACGCCGCTTCCAGCCGGTGCAGGTCGGCGAGCCGACCGTCGAGCACACCATCAACATCCTCAAGGGTCTGCGCGACCGCTACGAGGCGCACCACCGGGTGTCCATCACCGACGGTGCCCTGGTCGCCGCCGCGACGCTGGCCGACCGCTACATCAACGACCGGTTCCTGCCGGACAAGGCGATCGACCTCATCGACGAGGCGGGCGCGCGCATGCGCATCCGCCGGATGACCGCGCCGCCGGACCTGCGCGACTTCGACGACAAGATCGCCGACGCCCGCCGCGAGAAGGAAAGCGCCATCGACGCGCAGGACTTCGAGAAGGCCGCGCGTCTGCGTGACAAGGAGAAGCAGCTCGTCGCCAAGCGCGCCGAGCGGGAGAAGCAGTGGCGTTCCGGTGACCTGGACGTCGTTGCCGAGGTCGACGACGAGCAGATCGCGGAGGTGCTGGCCAACTGGACCGGCATCCCCGTCTTCAAGCTCACCGAGGAGGAGACCACCCGTCTGCTCCGCATGGAGGACGAGCTGCACAAGCGGATCATCGGCCAGGAAGACGCCGTCAAGGCCGTCTCCAAGGCGATCCGCCGCACTCGCGCCGGCCTGAAGGACCCCAAGCGCCCCTCCGGCTCGTTCATCTTCGCCGGTCCGTCCGGTGTCGGTAAGACCGAGCTGTCCAAGGCGCTGGCGAACTTCCTGTTCGGCGACGACGACGCGCTCATCCAGATCGACATGGGCGAGTTCCACGACCGCTTCACCGCTTCGCGCCTGTTCGGTGCCCCTCCCGGGTACGTGGGCTACGAGGAGGGCGGCCAGCTCACCGAGAAGGTGCGCCGCAAGCCGTTCTCGGTGGTGCTGTTCGACGAGATCGAGAAGGCGCACCAGGAGATCTACAACACCCTCCTGCAGGTGCTCGAGGACGGCCGTCTCACCGACGGTCAGGGTCGTACGGTCGACTTCAAGAACACCGTGCTGATCTTCACCTCGAACCTGGGCACCTCCGACATCTCCAAGGCTGTCGGCCTGGGCTTCACCCAGTCCAACGCCGAGGGGTCGAACTACGAGCGGATGAAGCTCAAGGTCAACGACGAGCTCAAGAAGCACTTCCGCCCCGAGTTCCTCAACCGCATCGACGACGTGATCGTCTTCCACCAGCTCAACAGCGAGCAGATCGTGCAGATGGTGGACCTGATGATCGGGCGCGTCGCCAAGCAGCTGAAGAACAAGGACATGGCGATCGAGCTCACCGACCAGGCCAAGGCCCTGCTCGCCAAGCGCGGCTTCGACCCGGTCCTGGGCGCGCGTCCGCTGCGTCGCACGATCCAGCGCGAGATCGAGGACCAGCTCTCGGAGAAGATCCTCTTCGGCGAGATCGGCGCCGGCCAGACCATCGTGGTCGATGTCGAGGGCTGGAACGGCGAGGGCCTCGGCGAGGACGCCAAGTTCACCTTCACCGGCAAGGCGAAGCTGACCAAGGCCCCCGCGGGCGACGACAAGCCCGAGGTCGTCCTCACCGGCGCCGGCGAGGGCACAGCCCCCGAAGCCGCCGCCTCCGGCGAGTAATCGTCTGATCGAACGAAGTCCGCCCCCGGCCCGTTGTGGGGGGCGGACTTCGTTATAGTGCGAGCCTCACACACCCACTTCATCGCACAGGTCGACCTATCGCTCGAG
>NZ_JBSGDP010000124.1:0-1877 GCF_053602435.1 Nocardia sp. NPDC004415 | reverse complement strand
CTCGTCATCTACGATCCAGGGTGCTGCCACGACGAAACATCCTGCACGACAGCGGGTCTCACCGCTACATGACCGAACCCGTTAGGGGATCTTAGGAGGCCGAAATGGCTACCGAAACCACCACTACTTCCGCCAAGGCGTGGGCCCCGGATCTGCAGGCGTTCGCACCCGACGACGTGGTGCCCGAGGCGCTGATCATGCAGGTATCGACCATCGCCGGTTCAGTCGAAGGTGATTCGCCCGTGGTTCGCGTCGCGTACGTGGACGACGATGACGCGCAGTTCACCGCCGAGGGATCGGCGATCCCCGAGGGAGACCCCGACCTCGCCGAGGCGTTGATCCACACCGCCAAGATCACTCAGCTCGTGCGCCTGTCTCGCGAGCAGTACGCGCAGAACGGCACCGCTGACATGCTGGCCTCGTCGGTCCAGCGTGCCATCACCAAAAAGGCCAATCAGGCGTTCCTGTCCCAGGTTGCGCCCACATCCCCGGCTGTCGCCCCCGTGGCGGGCTTGGTCAATGTGTCGGGCATCGTTGCCGGCGATGCGGTCACCGGGTCGCTAGACGCGCTCGTGGACCTCGTTGCGGAGTTGCAGGCGAACGACGCCACGCCGACGCATCTGATTCTCGATCCCCTGGGTTGGGCCGAGTTGCGCAAACTCAAGACCGCGACGGGTTCCAATCAGTCGCTGCTCGGTGCGGGTACGACCGATGCTCAGGCACTGCTTCTGAGCCTGCCGACGTTGGTGTCCAACGCGATGCCGGCAAGTACCGGGCTCGTGATCGACAAGTCCGCGGTGATTTCCGCCGTCGGGTCGATCCTGCTGGCGACCAGCACTGAGGCCTACTTCGCCAGCGACTCGATCGGGCTGCGCGCTACCTGGCGTACCGGTCATACGGTCCCGCGCCCGGATCGGCTGGGCAAGTTCACCATCGGCGAATAATTCCCGAGAGGCCCTGCATACCCGGCAGTGTGGGGCCTCTCTTTTTCTAAGGACCGAACATGGAGAATCCACTGACATGGGCCGACCTGAAGGTGTTCGAGCCCGACCTCGACGAGCCACTCGCCGACGCCATGATCTGGTCGGTGTGGGCGAAGGCCAAGACGATCGCGCCATGCCTGAGCACGCTCGACGCGGACGCTGATCAATCCGAACTGGTGCGTTCGACCATGCGCATGGTCGTACTGCGTTGGTACGAAACGGGTTCAGGCGGGGTCACTCAACAGTCGGCCGGTGATTATGCGCAGACGAACAGCAGCTATGCGGGCGGGCGATGGCGTCCCGATGAGATCGAGGATTTACAGGCGGTGTGTGGTCAGGCCGACACCGGCAAGGCATCGACCATCGCGACTTGGGATACCGGATCGCTGGGCACCACACACCCGTTCCTGCTCGGGTGAGCTCGGGGCCGGGTGGCGCTCACGAAGACGTGAGGGGATCAACGACGCTCCCGTGTCACCCGGTTTCGCTCAGTCGTTAGTAACTGTGACCTTCTGCCAGTAGGCCGGGCTGTAGTACTGCACGCTTCCATCGTCGGCGCGGGTTTTTAGGATGCCATCTGCTTCGAACGAATAGCTGGTGATAGCGCCGCGGATCATCTCTTCCTTGGCGCCGCGTTCCGGGTCGAAGACCTTGATGCTGATTTCCATCGGGTCAGGATCTCATCCGCATTGCCGCTGGTCAGGGGCGACACGCCAGCGGTGCTCTCGTATCGTTGACCATGACCATCACTGAATGCGCAGATCTGCTCGGGGTCACTTCGCGGGTTGTATCGCGCTATGATCCCCTAACGGGTTCGGTCATGTAGCGGTGAGACCCGCTGTCGTGCAGGATGTTTCGTCGTGGCAGCACCCTGGATCGTAGATGACGAGTTGT
>NZ_JBSGDP010000123.1:0-2114 GCF_053602435.1 Nocardia sp. NPDC004415 | reverse complement strand
ACCTGTCGGGCTGGCAGGTCGCCGGTGACGCGAACCTGTCCGGCCACACCTACCCCGACCAGTCGCTGTACCCGGCGAACTCGGTCCCGTCGGTGGTCCGTCGCATCAACAACGCGCTGCTGCGCGCCGACGAGATCTCCAAGGTCGAGGGTGACACCTCGGTCGCCAACTGGCTGGCCCCGATCGTGGCCGACGCCGAGGCCGGCTTCGGTGGCGCGCTGAACGCCTACGAGCTGCAGAAGGCGATGATCGCCGCTGGTGCCGCCGGTGTCCACTGGGAGGACCAGCTGGCCTCGGAGAAGAAGTGCGGCCACCTCGGTGGCAAGGTGCTGATCCCCACCCAGCAGCACATCCGCACCCTGACCTCCGCGCGCCTGGCCGCCGACGTCGCCGGCGTGCCGTCGGTGATCATCGCCCGCACCGACGCCGAGGCCGCCACCCTGCTCACCACCGACGTGGACGAGCGCGACCGTGAGTTCCTGGACGGCACCCGTACCGCCGAGGGCTTCTTCGGTGTGAAGAACGGCATCGAGCCCTGCATCGCGCGTGCCAAGGCCTACGCCCCGTACTCCGACCTCATCTGGATGGAGACCGGTGTGCCGGACCTCGAGGTCGCGCGCAAGTTCGCCGAGGCCGTCCGCAGCGAGTTCCCGGACCAGCTGCTGGCCTACAACTGCTCGCCTTCGTTCAACTGGAAGGCGCACCTGGACGACGCGACCATCGCGAAGTTCCAGCGTGAGCTCGGCGCGATGGGCTTCAAGTTCCAGTTCATCACCCTGGCCGGCTTCCACTCGCTCAACTACGGCATGTTCGACCTGGCGCACGGCTACGCCCGCGAGGGCATGACCGCCTTCGTCGACCTGCAGGAGCGCGAGTTCAAGGCCGCCGCCGAGCGTGGCTTCACCGCCATCAAGCACCAGCGTGAGGTCGGTGCCGGCTACTTCGACACCATCGCCACCACCGTCGACCCCAACACCTCGACGGCCGCCCTGAAGGGCTCCACCGAAGAGGGTCAGTTCCACTGATCCCCTCGGGGTTGCTTTGACCGGCAACACCTTTCCTCTACTCCGGTAGGGGTGTACGCCCTCCCACGCCGAACAGCCCCGGCGTGGGAGGGCATCCCTATAACTTGGTCGATATGACCTCCCCAGCCACCCCAGAGCCAGACACACAGCAGGAGCGGGACGTGAGCGAGAAGATTCAGCGCGTCGGCATCATCGGCGCCGGACAGATGGGCGCGGGCATCGCGGAAGTGTGCGCACGGGCGCACGTCGACGTCCTCGTCTACGAGACCAGCCGTGAACTCGCCGCAGCGGGCCGCGCGCGAATCCTGCGCTCGCTGGATCGTGGCGTGAGCAGCGGCAAGATCACCGAGCGCGAGCGGGAGCAGGCGGCCTGGCGGCTGCGCTTCACCTCCGATCTGGGCGACTTCGCCGACCGTCAGCTGGTCGTGGAGGCCGTTGTCGAGAACGAAGAGGTCAAGACGGCCATCTTCAGCGAGCTGGACAAGGTGGTCACCGACCCCGACGCCGTGCTCGCCTCCAACACCTCCTCCATCCCGATCATGAAGATCGCGGTGGCCACCGCCAACCCCGAGCGCGTGGTCGGCCTGCACTTCTTCAACCCGGTGCCGGTGCTGCCGCTGGTCGAGCTGGTCACCACGCTCAAGACCAGCGAGCCCGTCGCCAAGCGCGCCGAGGCGTTCGCCGCCGACATCCTGGGCAAGCAGGTCGTGCGGTCGGCCGACCGCTCCGGCTTCGTGGTCAACGCGCTGCTGGTGCCGTACCTGCTCTCGGCCATCCGGATGGTCGAGTCGGGCTTCGCCACGAAGGAAGACGTCGACAAGGCCATGGTGCTCGGCTGTGCCCACCCGATGGGCCCGCTGGCGCTGACCGACCTGGTCGGCCTGGACACCGTGAAGTCGATCGCGGACTCGATGTACGCCGAGTTCAAGGAGCCGCTGTACTCGGCCCCGCCGCTGCTCATGCGCATGGTCGAGGCGGGCCTGCTCGGCAAGAAGACGGGCGCGGGCTTCTACCAGTACTGAGTTCTTGGAGCGCTGGCGCGCTCGAGTTCGCGGCCACCACGGGCCGCCGGTCAGCCACCGCTTCTTG
>NZ_JBSGDP010000122.1:0-3057 GCF_053602435.1 Nocardia sp. NPDC004415 | reverse complement strand
GCAGCGCCATCTCGCGCGCGTTCTTCACCGCGACGGCGACCTGCCGCTGCTGCTGCGGGGTCAGTCCGGTGACCCGGCGGCTGCGGATCTTGCCGCGGTCGGAGATGAAGGTGCGCAGCAGGTTGACGTCTTTGTAGTCGACGTATTCGATGCCCGCCGCGATCAGCGGGTTCTTCTTCGGCTTGCGGCCCTGCTCGGCGCGTGCCTTCTTGGACGGTGCTCGCTTCACTGCCATGGAATTTTCCTTACCAGCTCGATTTGTGGACCCCGGGGAGCTCGCCCCGGTGGGCCATCTCGCGCACACGGACACGGGAAAGGCCGAACTTCCGGAGATGGCCGCGTGGCCGTCCATCAGCAGCATCCCGATTGCGCAATCGTACCGGACTGGCATCGCGGGGCTGGGCGCGCAGTTCGGCCTGTGCGGCCGCGCGCTGCTGCTCGCTGGTGTCCGGCTTGCGGATGAGCTCCTTGAGCTCGGCCCGGCGCGCGGCGTAGCGCTCGACGATCGCGCGGCGCTGTTCGTTGCGGGCGATCTTGGACTTCTTCGCCATATCTATCGGCTCCCTTCACGGGCCTACATGGTTATGCTTCGCGGCCGCCTCCGGCCCTTGGGCTCAGGGAGCGTCAGCGCTCCTCGCGGAAGTCGACGTGCTTGCGCACGACGGGGTCGTATTTGCGCAGGACCAGGCGGTCGGGGTCGTTGCGCCGGTTCTTGCGGGTGACGTAGGTGTAGCCGGTGCCCGCGGTGGACTTCAGCTTCACGATCGGGCGGATATCGGTCGATTTCGAGGCCACGGATCAGCTCCTAGATCTTGTCGCCCCGGGCACGGATGCGGGCCACCACGGCCTCGATCCCGTCCCGGTCGATGGTCTTGATGCCCTTGGCGGAGACCGTCAGCGTGATGCGACGGCCCTCGCTGGGCAGGTAGTAGGTCTTGCGCTGGATGTTGGGGTTCCAGCGCCGGTTGGTGCGCCGGTGCGAGTGCGAGACGGCTTTCCCGAACCCGGGCTTGCGACCGGTGACCTGGCAGTGGGCCGACATGCGACCTCCCTCCATGGATATGACAACCATTTTCGACAACAGGTATTCCGCACTGTACCGTTGGCCCTCGGGTAAATGAAAATCGTTATCGAAAGGGGTATCGGGTGCTGGACCAGTCCGACCGGAGAACGCCCGTGGTGCTGCTGGCCGGCTTCTCCGGGCCCGCCATGAGCGGCGTCGAGCACATCGCGGCGACGCTGAGCCAGGACGCGGGCACCGTCGTGGTGCACCACGACCTCGCCGAACTGCGCGAAGGCGTGGTGCGGCGCACCGTGCGCACCGCGGGCAATGTCACGACCACCGTGCTCGAGCTGGCGCACGGCTGTGTGTCGTGCACGCTGCGCGCCGACCTGCTGCCGATGCTGTGCACGCTGGCCGCGCGCGAGCCGGTGCGCCGCATCGTGCTGGCGCTGGACCCGGCGATCGAGGCCGAGGCGCTGTGCCAGGCGATCGAGAACGTCGAGGTCACCGGGGTGGCCGATCGGGTCGACGGGCCCGCGAGCCGGAACGTGCGGATCGAGGCCGTGCTGACCTGCCTGGACGGGCAGCAGTGGCTGGGCGACGCGACCGGCGACGAGGCACTGGCCGATCGTGGGCTGGCGGCCGCCGACGACGAGCGCACGGTCGCCCAGGTCGCAGTCGGGCAGGTCGAGTTCGCCGACGCGCTGGTGGTGCTCTCGGCCGGGGTCGACGCGCTCGAGCGTGAGCGGCTGGGCGCGGTGCTGGAGCGGCTGGCACCGGCGGCGCCCACGGCCTGGCTCGACGAACTGCCGGGTTTCGACGCCGTGGAGATCGGCGCGCTGCTGACCCGCATGCCCGCCGATTCCCGGCGCGGCCGCGTGTTCGACGCGCACGCCCCGCTGCTGCGCGGGCAGCCACCGTTGACCACCGACTGTGGTGTCTCGCTCATCGAGTTCGCCGCGCGCAGGCCGTTCCATCCGGTGCGCCTGCACGACGCGCTCGATGTGCTCTTCGACGGTGTCGTCACCGCGCGCGGCCGGATCTGGCTGGCCACCCAGCCCGATCAGGTGGTCTGGCTGGAGTCCGCAGGCGGCGGACTGCGCGTGGGCAGTGCCGGGCGCTGGCTCGCCGCGATGGGTCCCGAGGAGCAGGCGCAGGCCGATCCGGACCGCCGTGCCATGGCCGCGCTGCGCTGGGACGACCGCTTCGGTGATCGCGATGTGTCGCTGGTGATCCTGGCCCACGACGTGGACCCCGCCGAGATCCGGCACGCCCTGCACTGGGCCCTGGTCGAGGACGACGAGCTGCTGCTGGTCGACCGCGCGCCGGAGCGAGTCGCGCTGTGGGAGGACCCCTTCGGCGACTGGCACGAAGACCCCTGCGCCGACCCCGCCGAGGCACCCGCCGCGGCGAGCGAGCGCACCAACCCCCGAGGAGAAT
This sequence comes from Nocardia sp. NPDC004415, assembly GCF_053602435.1. NCBI lineage: Bacteria > Bacillati > Actinomycetota > Actinomycetes > Mycobacteriales > Nocardiaceae > Nocardia > Nocardia sp. NPDC004415. Next base: position 614 of record NZ_JBSGDP010000122.1, on the reverse strand, counting down.
CAGCATGAGAGCGGGCATCCACCCCGATTACCACCCGGTCGTGTTCGAGGACGCGAGCACCGGCAAGCAGTTCCTGACCAGGTCCACCGCGACCAGTGACCGCACCGTCGAGTGGGCCGACGGCAACACCTACCCGTTGCTGATGGTCGACGTGACCTCGGATTCGCACCCGTTCTGGACGGGCACCCATCGCAATCTCGACACCCAGGGCCGGGTGGAGAAGTTCGAGCGCAAGTACGGCAAGCGCGCCCGCGCGGGCAAGGAGGGCTGAGTCGTGGCGGTTCCCAAGCGCAGGATGTCGCGCTCGAACACCCGCAGCAGGCGTTCGCAGTGGAAGGCGGCGGTGCCGCAACTGGTTCCGGTGACCGTGGCGGGCGTGGAATACCGCGTGCCACGACGTATCGTCAACGCTGTGCGACGTGGCTTGATCGACCCTTCGCGGATCTGAGGGACGCGCCGCGCGGGAGTCGGGCGACCGACACCACAACGGCCTGCCGGGAAGGTGATACCTGGCAGGCCGTTGCGTATCCGGCTCAGCGACAACGGTTTGCGGCCCGCCTCGCGTCCGAGGGGCGAGACGTAACGGCGAAGCCGAAGTATCGCCCCTCGGACGC
>NZ_JBSGDP010000121.1:0-3432 GCF_053602435.1 Nocardia sp. NPDC004415 | reverse complement strand
CACATCCCGAAAACCCACTTCGCATGGGTGGCCATGGTCGCGCCTATGCGCGCCAGCACGCCGCCCCCTATGGGCGGGCCGCCTGCTGGCTTCTGTCCTGTCGTCACCGCCAACCGATCGTCGGCGACAGCGTCCTTGCTGATCATTTCGGAGGTCTCCTTATACGGGTGGGGGTATTGAACTGGGCGTAGTTCGCCACCGGGATTCACGCGGAGCCGCCCAGTTGGACGGCCGAAGCCGCGGACCGCCGTCCACGATATACCCCCGGGGGTAATTTTCATACCCCCGGGGGTATCAAGGACTCACCGGCCGGGCGGGGGTCGTAGTTTTCGAAACCAAAATCACAGCCCGCGAATGGCAGCGTTCGCCTGAGCGACGAGTGGCTGGGATCCGCCCGTCGCGGTTGAGACCAGCGGACAAATCAGCGCGTGGATGCCGAAGCCGAGTACCGATCCGAGCATCGGGACCCCTTCCCCCGGCCCAGCCGAAAGGCGCCACAGAACCGACGCAGCAGCTCGTATATGATCGGTGCGCACTGTGTTTCGCGATATGTATTCGATCGTGCTCGATCACATATTGCTGGTGTTGTTCTCCGCGATCTGCATGCAAGTCCCCTCTCGCGCACAGATTCCTGGCCTCCGGGCCAGATCAGGGCTCCGGCGTGTTCGAGCGCACTCGCACACGAAGTAGTTCAGCAGTGCAAGCCTCTGACCTGCACATATATCTTTCAGAAAGTGATTGGTTCGCCACTTTTGGCACCGTCAAGGGGGCTTCAACGCTCCCGCCCGCCGGGGGTGATCAGGGGTGATCGAGCCGGTCATCCCGCCCCAGACCGCCCTGCAGGAACGTCGGCCTGCTCGAGAAAGGTGACCGGGTACTGCTGGTCGCCCACCGGTCCCAGCGCCGCCTTTTGCTCCATCCCCCGGCGGTACTCGACGGACTGATGACTCAGAGCCGACGAAATCCTGGAGGGATCGCTGTGACCACGCCAAGTGCCCGATCTGCTCTCACCGCCGAAACTCTCGCCGCGGCGCGGACACTGTTGACTCAGATGGGCATCACGGCGGCTGACTTCATCGAGTCCCCGTGGCCGAACAGGCCGGTGAAACAGAGAGCGCAACCCGGCGAGCCCTGCTGCGCCACGCGAACTTCAGGGATTAGGTCGCCGGGGCCGGAGGTTGTATGCGGTATCACTCGACCAGATGTCCTCGAGTGCAGGTGGATCGGGAGGGAATCTGATGCGGATCGGAGAACTGGCCGCGCTCGCGTCGACGACGACACGGGCCTTGCGCTATTACGAGTCGCGAGGTTTGCTGCAGGTTCGGCGCGATGCGCGCGGGTACCGGGTATACGACGAGGACGATCACCGCGTACTGCGGCAGATCCAGACGCTGCAGGAATGCGGGTTCGACCTGGAGGAGATCCGGCCGTTCGTGGAGTGCCTGCAGGCCGGGAGTCCGTCGGGTGACGCGTGCCCCACGTCGGCCGAGGTCTACCGAAGGAAGGTGGCCGAACTCGACGACCTCATCGGCCAATTGCAGGGTGTCCGCAGCTGGATCCTCGGTCAGCTCCAGCCCGGACTCGATGACCAGCCTCGACCACCGCGGCCGCTGTGCGAGTTGACCGCGCCGGGCCTGCTCCCGAACGGCATCGGTCGCAGTCGGCAGACAGCCGTGACCGACCCGGCCGACTGACCCCGATACGCGATCGGGGTGAGACACCACCCGAACGGGCGGGGTGTCTCACCCCGAAGTACTGGGCGAGCTCAGCGAACTCGCCGATGGTGAGCCGTTCCAGGAGACACTGTGTGCCCAATTGGTGCTCGCCCTGTATCGGAACAATCGTCAGGTCGAGGCGCTGAGTGCCTACCAGCGCCTGCGCAGGCTCCTCGGCGAGGAAGCCGGGCTGGAGCCCAGTCAACGGCTGAAAGACCTCGAACTGGCGATCCTGCAACAGAATTCGTCACTCGACCGGCAAGGCCGTGGCCAACGATCGATCACTACTTGCCTTGACGCCGACGTCAATGCCTACCGTTGGCGACGACCGGTCAACCGGCTACGACCATGAAACTGGGAGAAAAATATGACGCACGGTAGCGGAGTTATCACAGTGACGGACGCGACGTTCGCCAGCGAGGTCCTCGAGTCCGAACTTCCGGTGCTCGTCGACTTCACCGCCGATTGGTGCGGCCCGTGCCGGATGATCTCGCCGGTGCTCGCCGAGATCGCTCAGGAAGAGTCCGAGCGGCTCAAGATCGTGCAGCTCGACGTCGACGCCAACCCCGAGACCCGCGCCGCCTACGCAGTGATGTCGATGCCGACGCTGATGGTGTTCCGGGCCGGCGAGCCAGTCAAGACGGTCGTCGGCGCTCGACCCAAGCTGCGCCTGATGGCCGATATCGCCGACTTCATCTGACCCGGTCGACAACCACCGATCCACGCCGATGCGCCGCGCCTTTCCGGGCGGCGCATCGGCGTGATGACCGATCCAGGGGCAGACGATTCCGGAACTGGTCATCAACGACCGCGCGATCGTCTACCACACCCTCGAGCAGTACGGCCACACCCTCTGCGATCTGCCACTATCCGGTCGGATCACGCTGCCGAAATCTTTTCCACCGTCGGCGCGCCGGCAGGTGTGCATCTAGCCCGGGGCGGTTCCGACGCGACTCATAACTACGCGACGGTTCGTTCATCCGGTGCCCCGGCGACCATGGCATGCACAGGCGCTCCGATGCACAATGATCACGGCCGAAAACTCAAGGGCCCCAAGGCTAGAGCCCCTGAGGACAAAGCAAGAACAGAGGACCATATGGACGACACACTGAACCAGATCTTCGTGGCACTCATGGCTGCGATGTTCATCGGCGTCGTCTTCGGATCCACCAGCCTTGCAATCGCCGAGCGGAAAACGACGAAGTCCTGGCGGATTCTTCCTGGTGGGGTTCCTCTTGGGGCCGATCGGCGTCCTGGCGGCGGTCCTGGCAGCACCCGGCGAACCGGCTCCGCCCCCTGGAATGCGCGCCGTGATGTGCCGTCGGTGTAACGCACGCCAGAATATCGCCAGGGACGACAACGAATTCGAGTGCTGGCAGTGCAAGTCGGTCACCACGATCCCGGCGGCGAACATCGCGCGGTGACCGCGACGTATCTCCTGGCCGACGTACCGGCGGGGTCAGCCTTCGGCGGTCAGAGTGTCGATCGCGGACTGCAGACGTCGTCCTGCTTCCGCTGCGACCTCGGCGAGTTCGGGTTCGCCGGTGACCTGTACCATCAGCTGCGGGTTCATCGCCTCCACCAGAACCGCGCCATCGGCGGTCGGATGCTCGCGCACGATCACGTTGCAGGGCAGGAGTAGTCCGATCTGACGGTTCACCTCGACGGCTCGGTGCGCGAGCGGTGGGTTGCAGGCGCCGAGGATGAGGTAGCGCTC
>NZ_JBSGDP010000120.1:0-3850 GCF_053602435.1 Nocardia sp. NPDC004415 | reverse complement strand
CCCGACACCGTCTCGGGGACACCGATGGGCGTCCCCGAGACGGTCTCGGGCTGTCGTGGTCTCAGCGAACCGCTACCAGGGCAACGGCACCCACCGATCGAAGAACCAGAATCCGTGCTGCCCCGCCCCGTGATCCCGACCCGGATCCTGCTGCTGAGCATGGCCCGGACGCTGCTGCTCGGGCCCGTCGTGCGGCTGCGCACTCGCCGCCCCCGCACCCAGCCCGATCAGGGCCGCGGCAACCCCACCGGCAACAGCCACCTTCGCGGTAGTCGACTTCACGACATTCATTCAGCTCTCCTTCAAGTCCGGCCGATGAGCCATCTCACTCACCAGGGCGTTCACTCTCGACATCACCCATGGTCACGGCCGTTCCTCCGAGCCCGCTCGGGCCCCGCTGAGAATGCGCTGGCAGTCGCGACGCACCTCCGTGCCCCAGAATTCAGGGGCGCCCGAAGCCGGCACCCCGTCCGTATTCTTCCGCCATGACCCTCACCACCCGCACCGCCACCGCAGCCCTCGCCCTCACCGCCGCCCTCCTCACCACCGCGGCCCCCGCCACCGCCGAATCCTCCCTCACCCCCGGCGACCTCGCCGCCGCCACCGGCTCCTCCGCCCTCCAGTCCCTCTTCACCGCAATCGGCTGCTACGTAGGCGCCAACAACTGCGGCTCGATCGTCATCCCGAGATAACCCCTCACCGCCGTCACCTCACCCCCAGTCGGGCTGGACTCGACACACTGAACTCATGACAGCCGAACTGCGCTCCCTCACCGTGCACGTCGACACCGGCCGTTGGAGCGCAACCACTCTCACCGACGTCAGCCTGCATGTTCCGGCCGCACAGATCACCGCCCTGCTCGGCGGCCCCGGCGCCGGAAAGACGATGATCGCCTACACCCTCACCGGCCGCCTGCCCGTGACCGCACAAACCACCGGCGAGATACTGGTCGAAGGAACCGTCGGCTACATCCCCCAAGACGGAATCGACGCCTTCGCACCCGACCGCACCGTCGGCGAGCAACTCGAGGCACTGGAACAACCCGGCGCATGGACCGTCACCCGAGCCTGCGCCGCCGCCTGCTACCCGACGGCAACCCTCGAACTGCTCCCACGACACCACTCGGCAGGACAAATTCAACGCGCAGCGATCGCCACCGCCCTCCTCACCACCCCAACCGTCCTGATCGCAGACAACCCCACAGCCTCCTTGGACCGGGGCACCGCGTCCTACGTGTGGAAATCGCTACGCGAATACGCCGACACCGGAGCGGCTCTGCTCGTGATCACCAACGACATCCCCATGCTCACCACCACCGGCTACGCCGATCAGCTCGCCATCCTCGACGAGGGCCGAATCCTCGCGACAGGCACGATGAACGAGCTGTCCACCTCCACCGACCCCCGAGTCTCGACCTACTTCCGCCCAGCCCTCTGACACCCCGAGAAACACCCATCTACCAGCCGATTAGTACCTACGCCGACAGGTGCGGTAATCTTTCCGAGCACCCGGCAACGGGGGCAAGAACGGGCTGTGGCGCAGCTTGGTAGCGCACCTGACTGGGGGTCAGGTGGTCGCAGGTTCAAATCCTGTCAGCCCGACAGCGAAAACCCCTTCTGACCTCGGTCGGAAGGGGTTTTCTCGTGTGCGGAGACTTGACGTAATGAGCCCAAAACACACACTTATTGCACAAAAATTGCCGCCGTCGACCCTCCGAGAGGTCCGATTCACGCCGAATCGCGGACTTCCGAGACCTCATCACCACACCACCGCACCAATAGTGAGCAATGTCACTCACCCGGGTTCCAGGGATCCCTAGACGGTCTGAACAGCCACCCACTCGAGGCCGGATCGTCCGCCGAACCAGTCCCAGCAGCACAACACACCTCCGGGCCACTGATCACGGCAGCGCGCGGCCCGAGGCCGGCTCCGGCATGCGGATACACTGAATCGCAGGAAGAGTCGCTCACCAGGGAAGAAGTGAGCGATCCATGCCTTCCTCCTCCCGGCGAACGCCAGATAAGGCGACTACGCCCTCCCCGCTGGCCAGTGACGAAACCTGGCTCAGCAGTGTCGATCTCGCCACCCGATGGACCGTCCCGCTCAAGACGATCGGTTCCTGGGCATCGGCTGGCTCAGGACCTCGCTACACCCGCCTCGGACGCCACCGCCGATACCGACTCGGTGACGTCCGCCACTGGGAACACCAACGTCTGCTCGCGGCAGCATCCGATGACCTCGCCGTGCCCGCGACACCAACCCGGGTCGACGACGAGACCTGGCTGACAACAGCCGATCTGGAACGCCGACTGCAGATCCCCGCCAAGACACTGGCCACCTGGGCCTCCACCGGCATCGGACCGATGTATGCCCGCCTCGGACGCCACCGCCGGTACCGGCTCGCCGAGATCCGCGCGTGGGAACACCGGCGCCTGACAACCGAACTCCCTTCCCCTCGCCGCGACACCTTCTGACGCCCCGCCCGGGCACCACCTCGCTCCCGACGGGCCGTTGCGGCCGACTCACCGAGCATGCCCGCGCCCAGCCCCTACCTCACGAAAGGACCAATCGTGCCCGGACGCCCTGCCCGCCCCGTCGGCACATTCGGAACCCCATCCAAACCGAGCAAACAGAAGAACGGCAAGTGGCGCACCGTGGTCCGCCACTACGGCGCCTGGCAGACCACCGTGATCCAACGAATCGGTGACAGTCCAACCGAGGCCAGCAACAAGCTCGCCGAAGCGATGCGGGACTTCCACGAGGTCCCCGCCGAGGCGCCGATCACCCGCACCACCACGCTGATGCAACTGGCACGCGAGTTGCTGACCGCCATGCGCCTGGACCCGAACTGCTCACCGGGCCTAATCGAGGACTATCGCCGCGAGATCGAGATCTCCCGCGACATCCGCGCCGACCCCAAGACGATCAAGATCGAGAACACGATCGGGCACCTCCAGATCTGGCAAGCGACCGCCGGCGAACTCGACCGCCACCTCAAAAGACTCTTGACCCTCGGCCTGCGACGCAAAGCCAAACAACACAAGGTCATCCTGCGCGCCATGATGCAGATCGCGGTCCTCCACGATGTCATCGACACCAACCCGGTCAACAACGTTGACCGGTTCCGCCGCGCCCGCGGCAAGGCCCGCGGCAAGGTCGCCGACATGAACGCCTTGCCCGCGTTCCGTGCCCAGGTCCGCACCTGGGCGAGAGGCGAGGAGATCCCGGGCACACCCGCCTACACCACCGGACCGCGACGAGACTGGACCATGGTGTGGGTCCTCGACGTCATCACCGGCACCGGCATCCGGCCCTACGAAGTCTTCGCCCTGCTCCTCGACGACATCAATCTCGACGCCCCGGACCCCTATATCGACATCACCGGTACCCTCGAACAGATCCGGGGCGGGCCCAACGGTGGATGGGTCCGCAAACCCGCACCCAAGACCGACAACGGATGGCGGCGAATACTGCTGCCGCCACACAGCATCGAGTCCATCCGTGAAGCCAGCGCCTACCTCGAACTCAACCGCACCCCCAACCCCCTCAGACTCCTGTTCCCGGCGAACAACGGATCACTGCGCAACCCCAACAACTTCGGCCGTATCTGGCGAGCAGCCCGCGGCACGACCTTCGCCTGGGTCACCCCACGCACCTTCCGCCGCGGCGTCGCCACCGCCGTCGACAACGCGACCGGCAACCCCGAAAACGCCGCACGCCAACTCGGAAACACCACCGCGGTCGCCAAAACCCACTGAGCCTTTTTCATCCTGCCGCTGAACCATGTTGCACCGCAGCGTGATTGATCTGCCGCTCCGGATGCGAACTGGCGAAGCCCCTGGTAAGAGAG
>NZ_JBSGDP010000119.1:0-3862 GCF_053602435.1 Nocardia sp. NPDC004415 | reverse complement strand
CAGGACGGCGCCTGGGGAACCTGGGTAGGGCGCTGGACAGCCGAGGAGAACCGGCACGGGATCGTCATCCGGGACTATCTGGTCGTCACCCGCGGGGTCGACCCGGTGGCCCTGGAACAAGCCAGGATGATCCACATGACCAACGGCTATTCGGCCATGGCCGTGGTCGACGCCAAGCGCCCCGGCTTCGACATCCAGGCCACCTCCGGCGCCGGTTTCCTGTTCTCGGTGGCCTACGTGACCTTCCAGGAACTGGCCACCCGGGTCAGCCACCGCAACACCGGCCGCGTCTGCGACGACCCGGTCGCCGACCGCATGCTCGCCCGCATCGCCGCCGACGAGAACCTGCACATGATCTTCTACCGCAACCTGTGCGCCGCCGCGCTGGACCTCGCGCCCGACCAGACCATCGAGGCGATCAACACCATCGTGCAGGGCTTCCAGATGCCCGGCGCCGGCATGCCGGGCTGGCGCCGCAACGGGGTGCTCATGGCCAAGCACGGCATCTACGATCTGCGCCAGCATCTCGAGGAGGTGCTGTGGCCGGTCCTGCGCAAATGGAATGTCTTCGAACGCAACGATTTCGGTCCGCGCGGGGAACAGTGCCGCGAAGACCTCGCCGCCTTCCTGGAGCGGCTCGGCGCGGATGTGCTGCGCTTCGAGGAGCAGCGGGATCGCTCGCTGGCGCGGGCCGCGCAGCGCGAACGTCAGCCGATCTGACCGGTGCCGGGTCCGGCTCGCTCAGCGGGCCGGATCGCGGCGGGTGTCGTTCTTGTTGCGGTACATCGCCGAATCGGCGGTGTGCACGAGATCGTCGACGGCATGGGGCAATTCGTCGAAGTAGGCCGTACCGATGCTCACCCCGACGGCGAGAACGTGCCCGTCGACTTCCAGCGGCCGGGTGAGCTCGGCGAAGAGCTCGTCGGCCAGTGCGCGCACTTGCGCTTCGTTCGCGCAGTTCTCCACCAGCACCAGGAATTCGTCGCCGCCGATGCGGGCCGCGAGCGCGCCCTGGGCGGCCACGGTCTCGCGCATCCGGTCGGCGACCACCCGCAGCACCCGGTCGCCGATGCGGTGCCCCCACAGATCGTTGATCTCCTTGAAGCCGTCCAGGTCCAGGTAGCAGACCCCGATCGGCGACGCGGCGTCGGCGAGCCGGTTGAACAGGTGCGGGCGGTTGGGCAGGCCGGTGAGCGCGTCGTGGTTGGCATCGCGCCAGAGCCGGTCGGCGAGCAGTTTGCGCTGGGTGACGTCGACCGCGACGCCGATCAGGAACTCGATGCCGTTGTCCGCGTCGCGCACCGCCGACATCGACAGATCGATATAGGTGATCCGCCCGTCCGGATGCCGATGCTCGGTTTCGGTACGGAAACTCTCGGATTCCCCCGCGACCATCCGCTGCAATTCCTGGAACGCCTGGTTGAGGTTCTGTGGGCCGAGGATGTCGGCGACCGTGCGGCCCGGCATCGTCTCCGGTGTCTGCCCGAGCATCGTGGCCAGCGTGGCATTGCAGTTCACCACGTGCCCGGTCATGTCGACGGTGCCGATGCCGACGAGCGCGCCGTCGAAGACCGCCTCGAACCGTGCCTCCGACAGGGCGCGGCGGTGTTCGGCCTCGCGCGCGGCCGCGAGCACCGCGGCCAGTGTCGCCTCCTGCTCGGCCAGGGCGGCCGAGCGCAGGGCCGCGGTGAAACCGGCGGCGAAATCGGCGGCCAGCTCTATCGCGCGTTCCCGGATCAGCGGCAGTGACGGGTCGTCGGAGCCGTCGGCGGCGGCGTCGACCAGGTCGTGGCACAGAATCCGGACCGTGCGGCTCACGGCCGCGGAATCGCGGTAGTTGGCCGCCACCAGCATGCGCGCCGAACGCCGCGCGATATCGGGGTCCTCGCCGCCGCGGGCCGCCTCGATCAGGCCGGTGCCCAGCGTGGCGAGCATGTCCTCGATCTGGGAGCGGTTCAGGGTGGGGGCGACGACGCCGTCGAGGGCGTCAGCCCACCGCTGCGCCAACTCCCACGACCCCACTGCTTCCACCCTGTCATCGTCCGCCGAGCGGCGGTGTCATCCCTTGCGCGCTACCCCACCGAGGCCCAGTGAACGGCCCGGCTTCTCGTGCTGGTCCCGCTCCGACTCCGGCCGCCACAGCGGCAGCTCCACCACGCCGGGCGACACCAGGTCCCAACCACGAAACATCTCGACGATCGCCGCCGCGGGCCGGAACTGGATCCCGACCTTGGTTTCGTTCGCCGAGTGCTCCCCCAGCTTACCGGCGTCCTCGGGACGCAGCTCAGAGGTGAGATGTGAAATGGCTATGAAACTGCCCGGTGCGACGACCTCCCGCAGCGCGGCCACCTTGCCCGCCGGGTCGTCGCTGTCCTGCACCAGGTGCAGCACCGCGATCAGGAGCACCCCGAGCGGTTGGGCGAAGTCGATCAGCCCGGTGGCGCGCACCGCGGCGATGAGCTCGTCGGACTTGCGCAGGTCGGCTTCGAGCGCACCGGCGTTCTCGCGGCCGTGCAGGATCGTGCGTGAGTGCACCACCGCCACCGGGTCGATGTCGACGTAGAGCACCCGCGCCCGCGGATCGAGTTCGTGCACGATCTCGTGCACATTGCCCGCGGTGGGAATCCCGGAGCCGATGTCGAGGAACTGCCGGATCCCGGCGTCGAGCATGAACCGCACCGCCCGGCGCAGGAAGGCACGATTGCTCAGCGCCAGGCGCGGCAGGTCGGGAACGAGCTGGGTGCCCATCTCCGCGGCCATCCGGTCGACGGCGAAGTTGTGCGAACCACCCAGCAGCGCGTCGTACATCCGAGCGGGGCTCGGCTGCTGCATGTCGACGCCTTCCGGCGCCCACGACGGCCTGTCCATCCCGTTCCCCTGTCTCTCGCCGGCGTCACCATGTCCACGGTGGCGCCAGAGGCATCGTAGACGCCCGCACCGACATCGGCGCGTCCTCGGCTCAGCTACCGGAACCGAAAGGCCGCGCCCACAGCGGCGCGACATCCGGTGTCATCGTGGCGACCACCGGGACACCCGCGTCGAGGAAGTTCTCCAGCGCGCGGCGCATGTGATCGGCGGAGGTGATCAGCACCGCCCGGTGCAGGCCGAGTGCCTCCATCAGGCGGGCCGAGAACTCGGCGTTCTGTACGGTCGAGCCCGCCTCGGTCTCGGCGTGGATCCGGTCGCGCGCCACCCCACGCAGGTTCAACCAGTCGGCCATCACCTGCGCCTCGGTGACCCCGTTGCGCGGATTGCCGCCGGTGACGATCACCGGGGAGGCCGGCGACATGAACGCCTGGATCAGCGCCGCGTGCAGCCGGTTGCTGAGCTCGGCCCGCATGGTCCCGTCGGGCTCGAGCCCATAGCCGAGAACGACGATGGCGGTCTCGGGCCCGTAGGTGTCCGGGAGCTCGATACCGGCCACTCCCGCAACCGAATTCGCGGCACCGAGCACGCCGTAGGTGAGTCCCTGGGAGACCTCCTCGGCGATCCCGGCGAGCGGATCGGGTGCCGGCTCGGCGAGCGCGGGCGCCGCGGTGACGACGGCCCCGATCAGGGCGGCGGGCAGGACGAGAGCGGCAGCGCCGCGACGAACACGCTGGTGAGTGAACAGCCAATCCACGGTGACCTCCCGAAGCTACGTCGCATCATGGTGACCGACGCGGGACCGCCGCGCGGAGGTTTCTGAAATATCGACTGTTCGGACTGTCGGCGCGCCTGACGGCGAACGCAAAAAGGCCCTCCAACCGAAGTTGGAGGGCCTTTCTCAATGATGTTCCGGCGGTGTCCTACTCTCCCACACCCTGTCGAGTGCAGTACCATCGGCGCAGGTGGCCTTAGCTTCCGGGTTCGGAATGGGACC
>NZ_JBSGDP010000118.1:0-4443 GCF_053602435.1 Nocardia sp. NPDC004415 | reverse complement strand
GCTGAACTGACGCGACTTCTTCTGTGCCACAACAACTCCGTTCAATTACCCAAATCATACTTTGGGTCACTGTCCGAAGATCTTCAGGCACCTCAATCGCTACTGCCCAGCCATTCTCGAGGCCGGCCACTGCGAACGCGATCTCGGCAGCTGGAAGTGCGAATGTCACGGGTCCCGCCGGCTCGTCCGGCTCGATCGGTAGCCCGGCCGTTAATCCGTACGACGGGTTACAGATACGCAGCGTGGAATCGGTCGCTGCTTGAAACGAGAGCAGGGGACGCGGCTTCGCCTCGCCGTGAGGGAGCATCACGGTTGTAACGGCGGCATCGGGCTTTCCGTCGGCATCGACGGTGCGGTAGAGCAATTGCCATGCGGCGACGTCGAGCGGCAAGAGCTGAAGCTGCTTGAGATCTACCGACCGGCTCTTCAGTACCGTGCCGGGTGCCGTGTCGGCTAAACCATCGGGGATGCCGTAGAAGTCATCCAGCGGCGGTGAGGGCTGCGCGAAGGCAGAGGGCGCACTGGCCACCCCGCTCAGGCCCGAGGCCATCAAAATCGCTATGAGCACCCCGGAAAAGCGACGCGCCCGGCTGTAGGTGCCACGTTCGATCCCTCGCGAATTATGGAACGTCGCATGCAGATAGCGATCGGGCAAGGCCATCGTTGTCCTTCCGTGCGTCGAAGTATGGCGACGGACTCAGCCTTGTCCGCTTGATGGTTACGCAGAGTAGGTTACAGCGTGTAGGGTGTCAATTATGGACCCGATCCCCACAGTTGCGCACTTCGCGAAAGGGCGCGTCCCGCGGGAGGTTCGCCGGAAGCAGCTGCTTGCCCTCGCTGAGGCTCTACTCGTCGAGCATGGGTACGACGGCTTCTCGATCGAGGACTTGTGCCAGGCGGCGGGCGTCAGCAGGCCAGTCGTCTACGAACACTTCGGATCGAAGGAGCGCGTCTACTTGGCTGTCTTGCGCAGTGTTCGTGAGGAGTTCGGCCGCACGATGTTCGATACCCTCGCGACAGCGAATGACGTTCAAGCGGCGGCGAGGGCGGGTTCGGATGCCTTCTTTGCCATCCTCGAGAAGAATCCGCGCCGATGGTTGATGGTGTTCGGTTCGACCACCGGGTTCTCCGGTGCGTTGGCGGACGACCTTTGGGAACTGAGGTCGTCGACAGTAAACGCGATCGCCATGATGCTGAGCAGATTCTACGGGGAGCTTTCGCCTGTGCACCTTGCAGCGTTGGCACACGGAATCTCGGGCGCAGGTGAAGGGCTGGGGCGCTGGTGGATGCGTAACCGCGACGTCCCGAGGCAGTGGGTTGTCGACCAACACGTCACGATGACACTTGCGGCTGTTGAGGCCGTACAAATCGGAGAGGAATATCCATGACCGAACACCTGCCTCCTGCCGCGCGAAAGGCTCGAAGTGGGTCGCTCGTAGGCAAAGTCGTAGCCATCACAGGTGGCGCGCAGGGGATCGGATTTGCGACAGCGGTAGCCTGCGCAGCCGCCGGAATGAGTGTGGCGATCGGAGATCTGTCGGCATCGGCGAGCGCGCAGGCTGCGGAGGAACTCGGGATCGACCGAGCGATAGGGCTCCCCGTCGATGTGCGCAACCGAGAATCGTTCTCAGCCTTCCTCGATGCGACTGCTGAGCAGTTGGGAGAGATCGACATCGTGATCAACAATGCAGGTGTGCTGCATATGGGCCCGTTTGCTGAATCCGAACCAGACGAGGTCCAGCGTCAAGTCGACGTAAATCTGGGTGGGGTGCTCATCGGTAGTCGGCTGGCGTTGGATCGATTCCTGCCTCGGGGCAGCGGGCATATCGTCAACATGGCCTCAACGGCGGCGATGGTCGCCGCACCCAATGGCGCGGTCTACACAGCGACCAAGTATGCCGTCCTCGGGTTCACTCGCGCCTTGCGCGGCGAGTTGCGAGGTAGTGGGATACGTACCACTGTGGTGATGCCGGGAGTGATCCGGACCGAAATGACGACCGATTTCCGTGGCGCGACCGGTGTACGCGTCATCGAACCGGACGCGGTCGCAGAGGCCATAGTCGCGGCGATTCGCACCGGTGCCATGGAAGTTTGTGTACCTAAAGAAGTTGCCTTGCAAGGCCGACTGTTCACGACTCTCCCCGCAGGCTTGTCCGATATGTTGAGACGGATTACAGGTGCAGATCAGGTCATGCATTAGCAACTCTGCTTACCGCGTACCAATCGTCTAGGACAGCGTCCGTCCCGGCTCCTGTGGGCGGGGGAGGCTTGCAGCAAGGGAAATGAATGAAGCGCACAGCACTAGTAACGGGTGCATCGTCAGGAATCGGCAAGGCGACTGCCGCCATCCTGGTAGCGAAGGGCTACCGCGTGATCGGAACAAGCCGCAACGCTGCGGCTATGCCGGATACGGCAAAGGTGGCCGATGTCGACTACCGTTCGCTCGACCTCACCGATGTCCAGTCGATCGACGCGTTCGCAGCCAAGTTGGGACAGGTCGACGTCTTGATCAATAACGCTGGCGAAAGCCAGTCCGGACCACTCGAAGATCTGCCGCTGGGCGCCATCGATCGGCTGTTCGCACTCAACGTCTTCGGGCCGGTGCGGCTGACCCAACTCGTGCTGCCCGGCATGCGTGAGCGCCGTTACGGCCGGGTTGTAATGGTCGGTTCGATGCTCGCCTCGTTCCCCCTCGCCTATCGCTCTTCGTACGTGTCGACGAAAGCCGCCATCAAGGGATTCGCCGATGCCGCACGATTCGAGGTCTCGCCATTCGGGGTTTGGCTGTCGACTGTCGAGCCCGGCTCGATCAACACCGGGATAGGCGGGCGGCGCACAAAATACATCGCCGAAAACTCGCCGTACGAAACGGATTTTCATGCGGTTCTCGGCGCTCTCGAGAAGAACGAGAACAGTGGCATTGCGGCGGAGCGCGTAGCCGGGACAATCATGGCAGCTGTTGAATCTCGGCGCCCTAAACCCTTGTACGCGGTCGGGCGCGGTGATTGGCAGGCTTTCCTGCTGAAACGGTTAGCGTCGCGTTCGTCGGTTGAGAAAGCGGTGGCGCGGCGACATGGACTGGCCCGATGACACCACTTCCGGTCCGCTACAACGCACTGGCCGCGATCAGATACGGTCGGAACCACGTGGACCCGCCCGGTGCAAACAGATGGGACATCGAGAGCTCAGGCTCGCCTGTCATCCTGCTGCACGGGTTGGGGATCGACATGGCGACGAGTTGGTACGCACTCTCACCACTGCTCACGAATCTCGGATACGACGTCTTCGCTCTCGACTACGGCCGGTATGGACACGGCATGATCACCCGTCCCCGAGGCACGGGCAAGGTCGTACCCGGTGTCGGAGATCTCGAACGATGTGCCGAGGAACTCGACCAATTCGTCGATGAGGTCCTTGCCACAACCGGCGCCGCGAAAGTCGCTCTGGTCGGCCACTCGGTGGGTGGGCTTCTGGCGCAGTATTTTCTCAAACGCCGCGGCGGGGACACCAAGGTCAGCCACTTCGTCGGCCTTGCGCCGACTGTGCACGGGCTCACGTTCAACGGATTGCTTCGAGCACCTCGCCTTCAGCGGATCGGCGCACGACTGGTCGGCGAGAACATCCTTCAGCAGGCCGCAGGATCGAAGTTCATCGAACATCTATACACCGACGGTGAAACGGTGGACGGCGTCGAATACACGATGATCAGCCCGCACTGGGACATGATCACAACTCCGATACGGGCGCAGCGGCTGGAGGGACCTGCAACGAACAATATCCGACTGCGGAACTACGTCGATCACGTGCTGATCGTTTACAACAAGACGGCGCTCGAGCACGTCGTGGCTGCGCTCGATTCTCAGAGGTACTGACGACGGCTCGTGCCGGGCTACGGCTCGATCGATCGGACGGACAGACCCGCACTGCAAGGCGGTGACACTGGGGAACTGGTCGCAGGTGCACTGCCGTCGATTCGTGCTGGATGAAATCGAGCCGCCGGCCGTTTGAGCCGCTCCGCACCAGAACGCAGTAGGAGAGCCGCTCCCGTGTGGTTCCGATACAGGTCGGTCGGCTGTCTGAAAAGTCGGGCGACGGTCGCAAGCCAGTGATCACCTCTGCAGCGCTTGGGAAGCCAGCACGCGGGACTGTGACCCGATCGGCGAGGAAGACCGACTTGCCGAACTGATCGGCGACATCTTCCGCACTCTCGGCATAGAGTGCTGCAGGTGCGGATCGGAATCCGGGCAGCAGTGCGGTCCTGTGACTGCCCTGGTTCACAGGAAACCGATTTCAGCTGCCTACACCGTCGACCACCGCAGACCCACTCCTTTTGCAATACGCATACTTAGAGCCCCTATCGGGTTCGGTTGCTGAATCGTCGCCAACAGATCAGTGCCGCACCAAGATTCAGGAATCCGTAGTGGATGTCGGTGCGACGTTCCC
>NZ_JBSGDP010000117.1:0-4488 GCF_053602435.1 Nocardia sp. NPDC004415 | reverse complement strand
CCAAACAACCCCGCGAACCGCATAAAACCCGTTAGGGCTGCGAGGCCCACAGGGCCGAAAACCCCGCGGCGCCAGCCGCCTATGACACAGCTTCGAGGACCTTGGCCTCGACCACGGGAACGTCGGCTTCCTGCCTGCGGTTGCGTCGCGGCAGGAACACCGTCAGGGCGACCAGCGCGCCGACGATGGTGACGCCAGCGGCGAAGGTCAGGCCCGGCCGGTAGGTGTCGAGCATTTCCTGCGGCGTGGCACCGGCGGTGTGCGCGCCGGAGGTGACGATGGCGGTGGTCACCGCGAGCACGATGGCCGCGCCGACCTGCATGGAGGTCTGCAGCACGCCGGCCGCCAGGCCCTGTTCGTCGTCGTCGATACCGCTGGTGGCCTGCACATTGATGGCCGGGAAGCCGACCCAGCCGATGCCGATCAGCAGGATGGCGGGCAGCAGCACGGTCAGGTAGTCCGGCGCGGTGTCGACCCGCAGGAACAGCAGGTAGCCCACGGCCATGACCGACATGGTGACGGCGATGACCGGCCCGGTGCCGAAGCGGTCGATCAGCTTCTCGGAGAAGAAGGCCGACCCGACGACCAGGATGCCCACCGGCAGCAGCGCCATGGCCAGCTTCAGCGCCGACCAGCCCAGCGTGTCCTGCATGTACAGGGTGACGATGAACTGCCAGCTGAAGTAGGAACCGGCGACCGCGATGATGGCCAGGCTGGCCCGCACCAGCGACACCTTGCGCAGGATGCCCAGGCGCACCAGCGGGTGCTTCACCCGCTGCTCGGTGATCACGAACGCGGCGAACAGGGCGATGACGGCGAGGAACGAACCGATCGTGCGGACCGAGGCCCAGCCGACCTCCGGCGCGGTGACCACGGTGTAGACCAGCAGCAGCATGCCCGCGGTGGACAGCAGCGCGCCGAGCAGATCGTGCCCGCCTTCCTCGGCCTTACCGTCCTTGGGCACCAGGGCGAAGGCGGCGACCAGGGCGGCCAGTGCGATCGGGACCGGGAGCAGGAAGGTCCAGCGCCAGCCGACGCCGGTCATCAGGCCGCCGAACAGCAGGCCCATCGAGTAACCACCGGCACCGAAGACGGTGTAGATGGACAGCGCCTTGTTGCGCGCCTTTCCTTCGGCGAAGGTCGTGGTGATGATCGACAGGCCGGTGGGGGCGGTGAACGCGGCGGCCAGGCCCTTGATGAAGCGGGTGACGATCAGCAGCGTCGGGTCGCTGACCAGGCCGCCGATCAGGGAGGCGACCGCGAACACGGCCAGCGCGATGAGGAAGACCTTGCGGCGCCCGAGCAGGTCGGCGGTGCGCCCGCCGAGCAGCAGCAGGCCGCCGTATCCGAGGACGTAGCCGCTGACGAGCCATTGCAGGGTGGAGGTGGACAGATCGAGTTCGGCGCCGATGGACGGCAGCGCGACGCCGATCATCGAGACGTCGAGACCGTCGAGGAACAGAACGATGCACAGGGTGATCAGCATGCCCCAGATACGAAGCGGCCACCTGGTCGGATCGGTCGCCTGATCTGCGGCCGAGAGCGTTGCTGGCGAAGTCATGCGGAGGACATTACATGCGCACGCATTAAATGCCAACACATTTAATGCGGTTGCATGCACAACCACCGACCACTAAGATGGGGCCATGTCGAACCCGGCCAATACGACAGCTCGGCGCAATGAGGCGCCCACCGAGCTCGTCGGCCAGTGGCGCGAACTACTCGGCAGACACGCCGCGGTGAGCTGCGCACTGGAGAAGGCGCTCCAGAATGACCACAGCATCGGTCTCAGCGAATTCGAGACCCTGGATCGCCTGGTCGACACCGAGTGTCAGAAGGTCAGGATGACGGAGCTGGCCGGTGACATCTACCTGAGCCAGAGCGCGCTCTCGCGCGCCGTGGCCCGGCTGGAACGCGACGGCCTGGTCGAACGCACCATGTGCGTCGAGGACCGCCGCGCCATCTTCGTCCGGCTCACCGAGAAGGGCAGGGCGGTCTACGACCGGGCCCTGCCCACGCATCGCTCGATTCTCGCCGAATCCTGGGACCGGCCTACGGCGTGTCCGTAGCCACCGCGGCGATGTCGACGAACGCGCCGCGATAACGCTCGTGCTCGGCCGCCTTGTCCAGGTAGGCCGAGCCGGCGAAGGTCTCCACGAAGACCACCGACGGTTCCGGCCGGTCCAGCGATCCGTCGACGCCGAAGTCCAGGATCACGAACCGGCCCGACTCCAGCCCCGCGTGGTAGCCGGCGTCGGCGGGCAGCACCTGGACGCGGATGTTGTCGCGTTCGCCCAGCTCACGCAGCCACGCGCGCTGGGCGGCACCGACCCGCTCGTCACCGACGCGCCCCGACAGCACCGACTCGGTCAGCACCACGTGCAGCCGCAGCGGTGCCTCCTCGCGGGTGATCAGCGCCTGCCTGGCCTGCAACACGCGCAGCCTGCGCTCCAGGTCGGCCTCGGTGAGGCCGGGCACCGACTGTTCGAGCAGCGCCCTGGTGTAGTCCTCGGTCTGCAGCAACGCCGGGACCAGTCCGTTGTCGTAGATCGACAGTCCCGTCGCGGCCTCCTCCAGGCCGATGTAGACCTCGAAGCCCTCCGGGATCACGTCGCCGTAGGTGGTCCACCAGCCCCTGGCCTTGGTCTCGCGGGCCAGCGCGGCCAGCGGTTCCACCAGATCGGCCGGTGCCCCGTAGACCTTGCACATCGCCTCGACATCGAGACTGCGCAACGAGGTCTGTCCCGTTTCGATCCGCCAGATCTTGGCCTCGGACCATTCGAGTTTCGACGCGGCGGTCCGCGTCGTCATCCGCGCCTGATTGCGCAGGTCACGTAAGTGCCTGCCCAGCTGCCTGCGCGGCATGGTCGAACCGGTAACG
Source organism: Nocardia sp. NPDC004415 (assembly GCF_053602435.1). NCBI lineage: Bacteria > Bacillati > Actinomycetota > Actinomycetes > Mycobacteriales > Nocardiaceae > Nocardia > Nocardia sp. NPDC004415. The sequence goes on along the minus strand of NZ_JBSGDP010000117.1, from coordinate 1,607 downwards.
CCCTGCGGTGAAGCCATACTTCCCCCCTGTATATCCAAATCCGATCTCCTCCACTATCTTTCGGAGACCGCCCTACGCAGCCGACCTGACGCCGGATCCGCGTACGAATTGTTTCACATACCCGCCCTACTTCTTCTTCCTGAATCGCCAGAACTGCACGGCGCGAACGTCTTCGGAGAGCTGGTTGACCGGTTCGGCCACATCCGAGAGCGCCTGGAACAGTCCGTCGGCCAGCTCGCTGATGTGCTCGACCCGGCCGGCCAGGCGCGCGGCGTTGTCGGCGAACTCCAGCATCAGGCGCACCGAGGCGGCGATGGTGAGCCCCAGCGGCACCGCGACGAGCGCGGCGAGAATGCCGAGCAGCACCGAGGCCTTCCACATCAGCACCGTCAGCGCGATCGGCAGGCCCACACCGAAGGACACCACGCCGAGGATGTAGGCCAGCGGCAGCAGGGTCCGGGTGGCCGGGCGGCGGAACTGCACGTCGAGCAGGGAGCGCGCGGCCTCGGCGGCCCACTCCTTGGCCGAGCCGGTACTGCGAAACGGGTCATCGAAGCCCGCATCGCGTGGTATGCCTGTTTCGTCTGATTCTTCGTCACCGGAATCGATCCGCGCGGGCTTGGGCGCCGAACGCTTCACGTCAGCCTCTTTCCAAGAGAGCCATCGTGATTCGGCCTCGAACTCCTCGGCGTCCTCATCGGTCGACGGGGCGGTGCCCGGCTCTTCGGTCATGTACCGAATCCTGCCCGGTTTCACCCCCTACGCCAACCCTGGTCCGCCGCCGCCCGGCGATAGCGAAGGTGATCGAACTGAGACAAAGCAGACACTCTCGAATATTTTTCGGTAACGGCGTAACGCGACGGCCACCCCAGGCCGATACGCCCATGAACGCAGAACAGAGCTCTTCCGGGGAATGGAGAACACAGTGCGCACGACGTTTCCGACCACAACCACGGGCACCGCGAAGGATGCCGCCGCGCAGGAGTACGCGGCACGGGGTTGGACGGTTGCCGAAACGGCCAATGGCCTGTGCCTGATCACCGACGAGAACGTCTCGGCCATCGAGATCTCCGGTGAGATGGCAGGCGAGGTCCGTCGCTTCCTGCGTGCCAACAACCTCTCCGGCCCCGTGATCGAGATCCCGGGCGCCGAGCGTCGCGAGATCCACCTGGTCACCGGCGTCCGCAAGGCCGCCATGGCGATCGAGGCGATGCGCGAGGCCGGCGTGCTCGTACACACCGACGGTGCCAGCATCCCGCTGCCGCCGACCCAGCTCGCCGCCGGTTCGGCCGCCTGGGGCGTCGCCCCCGGTGAGGCCCGCTGGATTCCGCCGGTGGTCGCCCTCGGTGCCGCGGTGCGCGCCGCCGCCACCCGCAAGCGCACCACGCTGACGGTGGCCTGCTAGGCCCCAGTTCTCCCGCAACCCGCGGTCGCGACGGGATTCCCCGCCGTCGCACCGCGGGTTTTCGGCGTTTCCGGACGGTGCCGACACGACAGGGGCCGGGCAGGCGGATCGTCGCCGAGATCGGCGGGGCCTGGCTGGTCTGGCAAGGAGTACGGGAGCACCGCGGCTGGGCCTGGATCGGTGCTGGTGTGATCGCACTGGG
>NZ_JBSGDP010000116.1:0-4685 GCF_053602435.1 Nocardia sp. NPDC004415 | reverse complement strand
CGGCGGCTGACCGGCGACCCGGCCGCGAACCGCCGCTGCGCGGCGATCCCTCCTCGAGGTCGGGATGTGCGGGGCTGGGTGATCGCGTCGGCGCCAGCACATAAGCTGCATGGTGCCGGGTTCTGACCGGCCGAAATATCGCGAGCGCAGTGTTGCTCAGTGGACCGCCGGCATCAGCGGGTCCGCTGGCAGGTGATGGAAGGGATGTCCCGTTCATGGTCAACGTCACCGATGGATTCGGGTCGAGCGTTCTCGGTTACCCGAGGATCGGTCCGCACCGCGAGCTCAAGCGTGCCCTCGAGGAGTACTGGCGCGGATCGCTCGAGCGCGAGGAACTGCTCGCGGTGGGCCGCGACATCCAGCAGCGGCAGTTCGACGAGCTGGCCGCGACCGGCCTGACCCAGGTTCCGGGCAACACCTTCTCCTTCTACGACCACGTCCTCGACAACGCGCTGCTCTTCGGCGCGGTGCCCTCGCGGTTCAAGGAACACCAGGAGGGCATGCACCCCCTGGACTTCTACTTCCTGATGGCGCGCGGCAACCCGGACCTGCCGCCGCTCGAGCTGGTGCGCTTCTTCGGCACCAACTACCACTACCGTCAGCCCGAACTCGACGCCGACACCACGTTCTCGCTGCACCCCGAGGCCCTGCTCGACGAGTGGGACCGGGCGATCGCGCGCGGGATCGAACTGCGTCCGGTGGTGCTGGGGCCGGTGTCGCTGCTGCTGCTGTCCAAGGCGGGGCACGTGCCCGGCGAGGCCGAGTTCGACACGCTGAGCCTGCTGGACAAGCTGCTGCCGTTCTACGAGCAGCTGTTCGAACTGCTGGCCAAGCGCGGGTCGACCTGTGTGCAGCTCGACGAGCCGTGCTTCACCGGCGAGCGCTCGCCCGCGGAGCTGGCCGCCTTCGAGCGCGCCTACCAGCGGCTGGCCAAGGCGCCGCTGCGCCCGCGCATCCTGGTCACCGGGCAGTACGGCGATTTCGGTGAGGCGCTGCGCATCCTGGCCGCCAGCAATGTCGAGGCGATCGGGCTGGACCTGGCCTCCTACCGGATGACGCCGGAGGAACTGGCCGCCATCCCCGGGATCAAGCGCAAGCGGATCTACGCCGGTGTTATCAGCGGGACCAATGTCTGGCGCGCGGATCGTTACGTGACGCTGAACTACCTCAACGCGATCGCCGAGGTGTGCCCCGACCTGGTGGTGTCCACCGGCACCACGCTGCTGCACGTGCCCTACGACGTGCTCGCCGAGTACGACATCGAGGGCAATGTCGCCGACCGGCTCGCCTTCGCCAGGCAGAAGGTGGGCGAGGTGGTCTCGCTGGCCAAGGCGCTCACCGAGGGTCCCTCGGAGAAGTGGCGCAAGCGGCCCACCGAGGTGCACTTCAAGCAGAAGCACGCGGTGCGTCAGCGGGTGTACGCGATCACGCCGCAGATGCGTGAGCGCGAACCGTACGCGGTGCGCCGCGCCGCCCAGCAGGAACGGCTGAACCTGCCGGTGGTGCCCGCCACCACGCTGGGCTCGTTCCCGCAGAGCGGCAAGCTGCGCCAGGCGCGCTACGAGGTGGCCTCGGGCCGGCTGTCCGAGCAGGACTACCGCAAGCAGGTCGAAGCCGAGATCGAGGCCACGATCCGGTTGCAGGAGGACATCGGCCTCGACGTGTTCGTGCACGGTGAGCACGAGCGCAACGACATGATCCAGTACTTCGCCGAGCAGCTCGACGGCTTCGCGACCACCCGCTTCGGCTGGGTGCAGGTGTACGGCTCGCGCTGCGTGCGGCCGCCGATCGTCTACGGCGATGTCGCCCGGCCCGCGCCGATGTCGGTGGAGTGGACCACCTACGCGCAGTCGCTCACCGACAAGCCGGTCAAGGGCATGGTCACCGGGCCGGTCACCATGCTGGCGCGCTCGTTCGTGCGCCAGGACCAGCCGCTCTACGAGACGGCCGACCAGGTGGCACTGGCCATCCGCGACGAGGTGGTGGATCTGGAGAAGGCGGGCATCGCCATCATCCAGGTCGACGAGCCCGCCATCCGCGAGCTGCTGCCCGCCCGCCCGCGCGGCCGCGAGGAGTACCTGCGCTGGGCGGTCGGCGCCTTCAAGCTCGCCACCTCCGGCGTGCGCTCCGACACTCAGATCCACACCCACATCGGCTATTCCGGCCGCACCGAGGTGGTCGACGCGATCGAGCAGCTCGACGCCGACGTCACCGCGATCGTGGCCACCCGCTCGATCGAATGGGTCATGCAGGCCCTCACCGAGGACCTCGCCACCGGCCACGGCCTCAGCCACGGCGTCGGCCCCGGCGTCTACGAGAGCCGCTCGGCCCGCATCCCCGACATCGACGAACTCGACGAACTGCTCACCCAGGCCGCGAAAGCGGTCACCCCGCAACGCCTCTGGGCCAACCCGGACGGTGGGTTGAAGACCCGCCACTACTGGCAGCTGGAGCCTTCCCTGCGCAATATGGTCGCGGCCGCGCGACGCGTGCGCCGACGGGCGCTGGCGGCCGAGGCCGAATCGGCGCAGTAGTAGCGAATCGCGGAGGGGCGCATCGGGTTTCCGGTGCGCCCCTTCGTCGTCAGTGGGTGTGGCTGAGGGTGGCGACGGCGAACATGGCGGTGACGCCGAGGACGGTGAGGAGGAGGGTGAGGCGGGAGGGGTGGTCGGCGTGGGCTTCGGGGAGGATGTCGGCGGTGGCCAGGTAGAGGAGGAAGCCGGCGAAGTAGCCGAGGTAGAGGCCGATGAACTGGTCGGGGACGGGGATGAGGGTGCCGAGGACGGCGCCCACGACGGGGGCGATGGCGTCGAGGGCCAGGAGGGTGAGGGCGCGGCGGCGGGCGCTGCCGTAGAGGGTGGGGATGGTGAAAGTGTTGAAGCCGTCGGCGAAGTCGTGGCAGATGACCGCGATGGCCACCGACAGGCCGACGGTGGCGCCTGCCTGGTAGCCGATCCCGATGCCGAAACCGTCGAGGGTGCTGTGGAAGATCAGGCCCGCGGCGGCCAGCAGGCCGACCGACTCGAATCCGTGGTGGTGGGAACCGAATTCGTCTTCGTGGCCGCGGTGGATGGCGACGGCGCGTTCGATGATGTGCAGGCTGAGGAAGCCGACCACCGCCGCGATGAGTACCACCGGCACACCGCCCAGCTCACCGGTGGACTGTTCGAGTGCCTCCGGGATCAGGTCGAAGGCGACCAGGCCGAGCATCACACCCGCGGCCAGGCCGAGGACCAGGTGTTTGCGGTCGCCGATGCGCATGGCGACGAATCCGCCGAACAGGGTCGACAGCATCGAGACCAGACCCAGCAGGATGGCCATGCGCTACTCGTCCGGGGTGTCGGCGGGCGGCGGGGTCTTGCGTTTGCGCTTCTTGCCCGGTGCCGCGTCGGCCTCCTCGGTGACCTCGTAGCGCCGCACGTAGGCGCCCGCGAAACCCTGGAGCGTGGCGGTGACCGGGATGGCCAGCAGCGCGCCCGTCGGGCCGAGTAGGGCCGCGCCGGCGATCACCGCGCCGAAGGCCACCGCCGGATGCATGTCCATGGTGGTCGCGGTGATCCGCGGTTGCAGCACATAGTTCTCGAACTGCTGATAGGCGATGATGAACAGCAGAATCCACAGCGCGGTGATCGGATCGTGCACCAGGGCGACCAGCACCGGCAGCGCACCGGCCAGATAGGTGCCGACGGTCGGGATGAACTGCGAGACCACGCCCACCCACAGCGCCAGCGCGAACGCCGATGGCACGTCGAAGATCCGCAGCGCGATGTAGTGGGCGACGGCCGAGCACAGGGCCAGCAGGGCGCGCGAGTAGATGTAGCCGCCGGTCTTCTCCACCGCGATGTCCCAGGCGCGCAGCACGTGCTTCTGCTGCCTGGGCGGCAGCAGCGAGCACACCCAGGTGCGGAAGCGGGGGCCGTCGGCGGCGAAATAGAAGGTGAACAGCAGCACGCCCAGCAGCTGGAACAGCGCGCCGATCGCGACTGTGCCGATGCCCCAGACGTTTCCGGCGATACCGACCAGGTACTTCTCGATCGTGGAACTCCACTCCGAGGCGTAGTTGGTCAGGTCGTCGCCGGAGATGTCCTGGTCGAAGGTGGAATTGACCCAGTCGACGATGTCCTGCACGTAGTCGGGCGCGTTCTGCACCAGCATGGTCACCTGGTTGACCAGCAGCGCGCCCAGCGTCCACACGAACGCCACGATCAGCACCAGCAGCAGCACGAAGACCGCGCCGGTGCCCGCCCCGCGCCGGACCCCGCGCGCGGCAAGCCAATTCACCGCGGGCTCGATCGCGAAGGCCAGGAACAGCGAGACCATCAGCACGGTCAGCAGACCCTGCACCTTGCCGAGCACCCAGAACGCCGCGATCAGCCCGGCGATGGCCAGCACGGTGTACAGCAGGGCCCGCGGCAGCCAACGCGGCGGGCGGCGCAGCTCCCAGCTCGGCGGAAGCGCGCTCACTTCGGCGGGGCCGGGTTTCGGTTCGTCGTCGGCAGCCACGACGTCACGGTACCGAGAGACGACACGAGACCACCCCACGGCGCGCTAGTCCGCCATGACCCCACTCCCAGCCCCGCACATCCCGACCCCGAGGAGGGATCGCCGACGAAGTCGGCGGTTCGCGCCCGTCCCGTCGATCAGGTGCCGTGGCGTACGCGACGAAGGAGCAAGCCACGGTGCCT
>NZ_JBSGDP010000115.1:0-5291 GCF_053602435.1 Nocardia sp. NPDC004415 | reverse complement strand
GTCACGGCGAAGCCGAAGTATCGCCCTTCGGATGCGAGGCCCACAGGGCCGAAAACCCCGCGGCGCCAGCCGCCTATGTCACAGCCACAGTCACAACTCGCCGGGGGTCGGTTCGCGGGCGGGGAGGGTGGCGCTGATGGTGTCGGAGACCGTCTGGATCGGGCCGGTGCCCGAGTTGTCGGGGACCGTCAGCGCGATGTAGGTCTCGCGGTCGACGGCGAACCAGGTGCCGGTCTGGGCGACCTCGTCGCGGACCTGGAACCATTTCACACCGTCGATGACGGTCAGCGCGGCGGCGCGGTTGAATTCGAGCGGGCGGTCCAGGCCGCAGCGCAGCACGATCGGGTCGCCGCCGTCGGGGAGCTGCCAGGCGCGGGTGGCCTGCGGTGCCGGTTCCACGAGGGTGGATTTGGTGTAGGTCTCGCCGTTGCCGGGGAGTTCGGCGGGCAGGGCGGGCAGCAGCGCGTGGCAGGCGGGACCGTCCTGGGCGGGGGCCGGGACGGGGCCCAGCGCGAGGGGTTCGCGTTCGGTGGGGGCACGCAGGGCGATGAAGGCGGCGACGAGGACGCCGACGATCAGGACGACCGGCAGGGCCACGGCGGTGGCGATCAGCGCGGGGGAGTAGGGCGTCGTGGTGTCGGTGTCGGACTCGGTGGTGTCGTCGTCCTTCGACAGCGACACCGGCTCGGCGGTCTCCGGCGTGTCCTCGGGTGCCGTCTCGTCGCGTTCGTTCGGGTCCGACGAATCCGCCGCCATAGCCGTGGGGTCCTTTCCGCTCCGTGGTATCGGGTGCACCGTCGGTGGTGCCCGATCGCCTCCGAAAGGGTACCGTCGGGTCGATTTCGTCAGCGCGGCAGCACAGCGGGAAGGGGCCGGTCATCAGCGAGGACAGCCGGGCGCGAACGGTGCGCGAGGTCGGCGAGTTCGGGGTGATCGACCGGATCACCGCGGGCAGGCGCCAGGGTGCGCAGGTGCTGCTCGGCCCCGGTGACGACGCCGCGGTGGTGGCCGCGCCCGACGGGCGGTTCGTGGTGAGTACCGACATGCTCGTCGAGGGCAGGCATTTCCGGCTCGACTGGTCGGCACCCACCGAGATCGGGCGCAAGGCCATCGCGCAGAACGCGGCCGATGTGGTGGCGATGGGGGCGCGCCCCACCGCCTTCGTGGTCGCGCTCGGCTGCCCCGGTGACACCCCCGTCACGGTGCTCGAGGCCATCACCGACGGGATGTGGACCGAGGCGGGGCGCGCGGGTGGTTCCATCGCGGGCGGCGATCTGGTGCACAGCGATCAGCTGGTGATCTCGGTGACGGCCTTCGGCGATCTGGGCGGGCGGGCCGCGATCACCCGCGCGGGTGCCGGGCCGGGCGACATCGTCGCGGTGGCCGGTGAACTCGGCTGGTCGGGGGCGGGGCTGGCCGTGTTGTCCGGTGACGCGGACATCGCCGATCCGGTCTTCGCGCGCGCACTGGCCGCGCACCGGGTACCGCAGCCGCCGTACGGCGCGGTCGTGGACGTCTTCGGCGACACCGGACCCACCGCCCTCACCGATGTCTCCGACGGGCTGCTCGCCGATCTCGGCCATCTCGCGCGCGCCTCGGGTGTCGCGATCGACGTGCACGGCGCCGCGCTGACCGACCCGGAACTGGACGCGGTCGCGGCCCGGCTGGATACCGATGCGGCGCAATGGATTCTGGCCGGTGGCGAGGACCACGCCTTCGCGGGGACCTGGCCCGCGGGTACCGCGCTGCCGCCGGGCTGGCGGCCGATCGGGGTCGTCGCCGCAGGTGCTGGCGTCACCGTCGACGGTGCCGCGCCCAGCGGCGGGATCGGCTGGGAATCCTTCCACGGGTCCGGCGCCGCATCTGTCGGCCGGAAACGATAGGTTGTGCGGTCATGGGTGCCAAACCACTGTCGGAGATCATCGATCCGGGCTGGGCCCGGGCCTTGGAACCGGTCGCCGACCGCATCAGCGAAATGGGCGAGTTCCTGCGCACGGAGAACGCCGAGGGCCGCGGGTATCTGCCCGCCGGGGAGAACGTGTTACGCGCGTTCCAGCGTCCGTTCGACGCCGTGCGGGTACTGATCGTCGGCCAGGACCCGTACCCGACGCCAGGGCACGCGATGGGGCTGAGTTTCTCTGTCGCGCCGGATGTCTCGCCGGTCCCGCGCAGCCTGTCCAACATCTTCGCCGAGTACACCAAGGACCTGGGCTTCGACACACCCCGCTGCGGTGACCTGAGCCCGTGGTCGGATCAGGGTGTGCTGCTGCTGAACCGGGTGCTCACCGTCACCCCGGGCACCCCCGCCTCGCATCGCGGCAAGGGCTGGGAGGCCGTCACCGAGCAGGCCATCCGCGCGCTCGTCGCCCGGGACGAACCGCTCGTCGCCGTGCTGTGGGGTCGCGACGCGGGCTCGCTGAAACCGACCCTCGCCGAGGCCGACGTCCCCTACATCGAGTCGGCCCATCCCTCCCCGCTGTCCGCCTCGCGCGGGTTCTTCGGTTCGCGGCCCTTCTCCCGGGTCAACGAACTGCTCGACGAACTCGGCGCCGAACCAGTCGATTGGCGGCTGCCCTGACCCGGGGTGCCGTCCGCACCAGAGAAAAATGATGAAGGAGCACAACCCGATGCACAGCACGACCCTCCGCGCCGCCGTCGCGACCGCCGCCGTCGCCGCCGCCCTCACCGCGGGCGCGGCCCCGGCCTCCGCCGCGGGCCTGGCCCTGCAGCCCTACGACGAGCAGGCCGCGCCGGTGGCCACCACCCAGGTCGGCGAGGAATGGACCTCCACCGGCACCTCCACCATCTCCTCCGGCGTGAACGCCAAGGTGACCTGCCTGCTGCAGAACACCTTCAGCGCCCTCGGCGCGGCCTGCTGATCTCCGTTCAGGCGAGCCCGAGGTAGTCGGGCTTGCGCTTGGCCACGAAGGCGTCGACGCCTTCGGTGCCGATGGGTCCGTTCGCGGCGGCGGCGATGCTGTCGCGTTCGGCGTCGAGCTGCTGGTCCAGGGTCGCCGTGGGCGACTGGGCCAGCAGCTTTTTCATGGCCGCGTACGTGGTGCGCGGGCCGGTGACGAAGCTTTGGGCCACCTTCAGCGCTTCGGCGCGGACCTCGTCGTCGGCGACGAGCCGGCTCAGGATGCCCAGCCGCACGGCCTCCTCGGCGTCGAGCACGGCATCGGTGAGCAGGATCTCGGCGGCGCGGTTCGCCCCGACGATGCGTGGCAGCAGCCAGGACATGCCACCGTCGGGACTCAGGCCGATGCCAGGGTAGGCGGGCCGCAGCTTGGTCGACGGGCCACCGATCGCGATATCGGCGCCGAGCACCAGGCTCATGCCCGCACCGGCGGCCCAGCCGTGCACCGAGGCGACCACGGGCACCGGGACGGCGTCGAGCGCGCGCACGAAGTCGTGGAGTTCCCCGGCCAGCGTGTGCAGGAAGGCGCCGCGGTCCTCGGCGGCCGCGAAGTGGCGGACATTGCCGCCCGCGCAGAAGTTCGGGCCCGCGCCGGTGAGCAGGATCGCGCCCACGCCGGGATCGAGATCGCGCAGCGCGGCGGTGCCCGCGTTGATCAGGTCGAAGTCCATCGACGTGCCCGCCGCGGCGGTGGCGATGGTCAACTGCAGCACGCCGTCGACGAGCTGGGCGGCCGGAACCGGTTCGGTGGTACTACTCATGGCGTCACCCTAGCGAGGGGTGCGGCGCCACAGTTGTTCGGGCAGCAGGGTGAACGGGTCCACGCGGTGCACGCCGGTGTCGGCGAAGCCGTGCCTGCGATAGAAGGCGTGGGCGCGCGGATAGCCGGCGAAGACCCACAGCGTGCACGGCGAGGCGGGGGCGGCCTCGGCGATGAGGGTGTCGGCGACGCCGGTGCCGTGCCAGGCCGGGCGGACATAGAGGGCATCGAGTTCGTGCGGGCTCGCGGCGGCGAAGCCGATCAGCTCGTCACCAGCGAGAGCGACCGGTATGCGGTGGGTGCCCTCGGTCCGGCGGCGCTCCCAGGTGAGGATCGAGCGGTCCAGGTCGAAACCGGCCAGGACGTGCGCCGGGACGAGGGTGCCGTAGGACTCGCGCCAGGTCGCGATGTGGCAGGCGGCCAGCGCGGGAACACGGTCGGCGGTCAGCGGCTCGAGCCGCCAGTCAGGCACGACAGCACCCTACGACGACAAAACCCCGGATCGCCCACGAGGGGCGCCGGGGTGGTGTCGGCAGAATGTACGGGCTGAGAATCAGCCGCGGACGACCTTGCCCGCCTTCAGGCAGGAGGTGCACACGTTCATCCGGCGGGTGTTGCCAGGGGCAACCTGCGCACGCACGGTCTGGATGTTCGGGTTCCAGCGACGGTTGGTGCGCCGGTGCGAGTGCGAGACCGACTTCCCGAAACCGGGGCCCTTGGCGCAGACGTCGCAAACGGCAGCCATGTCGCGAGCTCCTTCATGTCATAAGCGGTCAGCGCGCACGGATGCCCGCTGTACCGGAAACTGATGTCGTCAAATGCCTTGCCGACTCGCGTCGGCCAGCGCAGACCCGGAAGGGCCGCACGAGGCAACCCTGCAAGGGTAGCGGGCCGGGCCGTGAAGTTCCAAACCGGGTGTCCCGGTCGAGACACCGATCCGGCCGGAGGAGCGGCCCGTCCGCGGCGAGCATACCGCTGTCGGCGGCTGGCGCTAACCTGGCGTGCGATGCTCGGCGCGCGGGCGCCGGAAACGGGGAGAGAGGTGACGGTGTCGCACGTGCGGGAGGCCCTCGACGGCGCTTCGCTACTGACCTGGGCCCGAACCTGCCGCACCGACCTGGAACTACGCCGCGCCGAGATCGACGCCCTCAACGTGTTCCCCATCGCCGACTCCGACACCGGCACCAACCTGCTCGCCACCATGCGCGCGGCCGTGTCCGCCGCCGAATCCGTCGCGTCCGGTCCGGTGCCGGTCGCCCCGGCCGACGCGGGTCGGGTGACACCCGACCCGATCACGAGCGGTGCCGCTGATCCCGCCGCGGTGCCGTCGGCGTATCGGATCGCGCGAGCACTGGCGCGGGGCGCGACGAGTGGGGCGCGGGGGAACTCCGGGATCATTCTCTCGCAGGTGCTGCGCGGGATCGCCGATGCTGTCGTCGACGGGCCGCTGACCGGCCAGCGGCTGCGGGTGGCCCTTCGGCGTGCGGCGATGCTGGTGCGCACCGGGCTCAGCGCACCGGTCGAGGGCACGATCCTCACGGTGCTCGACCGCGCCGCCGTGGCCGCCGACGCCGCCGAGGACCCATCACTGGTGACCGTGGCGCGGGCCGCCGC
>NZ_JBSGDP010000114.1:0-6473 GCF_053602435.1 Nocardia sp. NPDC004415 | reverse complement strand
ACCGAGCACGGTGAGCTGGAATACCTGGGCCGCACCGACTTCCAGGTGAAGCTGCGTGGTCTGCGCATCGAGCTGGGCGAGATCGAGGCGGCGCTGACCGGCCTCGACGAGGTCGCCCAGTCGGTGGTCGTGGTGCGCGGGGACCAGCACGCCGGTGACCAGCTGGTCGCCTACGTCATCCCGGCCACCGGCCGCACCGTCGACATCGAGGACGCCCGCGAGGAACTGGGCGCCAACCTGCCCGCCTACATGGTGCCCGCGGTGATCGTGGTGCTCGACGAGTTCCCGCTCAACGCCTCCGGCAAGCTCGACCGCAAGGCGCTGCCCGCGCCGGTGTTCGAGGCCGCGGTCTTCCGCGCCCCGACCACGCCGGTCGAGGAGATCGTCGCCGCCACCTTCGCCGATGTGCTCGGCCTGGAGCGGGTGGGTCTGGACGACGACTTCTTCGCTCTCGGCGGCAACTCGCTGACCGCCACCCAGGTGGCCGCGCGCCTGTCGGCCGCGCTGGAGACCGATATCGGCGTGCGCGAGCTGTTCGAGGCTTCGACCGTGGCCGGGCTGGCCGCGCGGGCCGAGACCCACTCCGGCACCGAACGCCGCGCCCCGCTGGTCCCGCAGCAGCGCCCCGCGCGGGTGCCGCTGTCGCTGGCCCAGCAGCGCATGTGGTTCCTCAACCGCTTCGACCCGGAGTCCGCGGTCGACAACATCCCGGCCGCCGTGCGGCTGTCGGGTCTGCTGGACCGCCAGGCGCTCCAGGTGGCCGTGGCCGACGTGCTCGCCCGCCACGAGTCGCTGCGCACCTACTACCCGGAGGTCGGCGGTGCGGGCCACCAGGTGATCGTGCCGACCGGCAAGGTCATCCCGGACCTCGCGCCGATCGAGACCACCACCGCCGAACTGCCGCAACGCCTTTCGGGCCTGGTACTGACGGCCTTCGACGTCACCGCCGAGGTGCCGTTCCGGGCCGCGCTGTTCGAGGTGAGCCCCACCGAGCACGTGCTGGCCCTGGTGGTGCACCACATCTCCTCCGACGGCTTCTCCATGGGCCCGCTCACCCGCGACGTGATGACGGCCTACAGCGCCCGCGTCGAGGGCGCCGAGCCCGCCTGGCGCCCGCTCGAGGTGCAGTACGCCGACTTCGCGCTGTGGCAGCGCGGGGTACTCGGCGACGAGGACGACGCGTCCTCGGTGATCGCCCAGCAGATCGCCTTCTGGGGCGAGCGGCTGCGCGGTCTGCCCGAGCAGCTGGACCTGCCCGCCGACCGCCCGCGTCCCGCGATCGCCAGTGGTCGCGGTGCCACCCACACCTTCGAGATCGACGCCGCCACCCACGCGGCGCTCACCGAGCTGGCCCGCGCTCGTGGCGCGACGCTGTTCATGGTCGCCCACGCCGCCCTGGCCGTGCTGCTCGCGCGGCTGTCCGGCGAGTCCGACATCGCCATCGGTACCCCGATCGCGGGCCGTGGTGAACGCGCCCTCGACGACCTGATCGGCATGTTCGTCAACACCCTGGTGCTGCGCACCGAGGTCGAGGGCGAGGCGAGCTTCACCGACCTGCTCGGTGCGGTGCGGGCGAGCGATATCGCCGCCTTCGGCCACGCCGACCTGCCCTTCGAGCGCCTGGTGGAGATCCTCAACCCGGCCCGCTCGCAGGCACGCCACCCGCTGTTCCAGGTGATGCTGGCCTTCCAGAACACCGCCCAGACCAGCCTCGAACTGCCCGGTCTCACCGTCAGCGGGGTGGACCTGCCGATCGACGTGGCCAAGTTCGATCTCCAGGTCGTGCTCACCGAGAAGCCCGCCGACGCGCCGTCGGGCATCGTCGCCGAGCTGATCTACGCCACCGATCTCTTCGACGCCGCCACCATGGACCGCTTCGGCGCCCGGTTCGCGCGCCTGCTCGCCGAGATCGCGGCCGCCCCCGAGCGCGCCGTCGGTGATCTCGATCTGCTCGACGCCCGCGAACGCGAGCTCGTGCTGTCGGAGTGGAATGCCACCGAGCTGATCGGTATGGGTGGGGTCGGGGTCGGATCCTTCGTGGTCCCGGCCGACACCGGCGAGACCCTGCTCGATCTGTTCGCTCTCGCCGAGCGCGATGCCGACGCCACGGCGCTGAGTTTCGAGGGGACAGCTCTGTCCTACGGCGAGTTCGCCGGCCGGGTACACCGGCTGGCGCGCAAGCTCATCGAGACCGGTGTCGGCCCCGACACCCTGGTGGCGCTGGGCATCCGCCGTTCCACCGATCTCGTCGTCGCCATGTACGCGGTGCTCGCCGCGGGTGGCGCGTACGTGCCGCTGGACCTGGATCAGCCCGCCGACCGCATCGCCTACGTGCTGGAGACGGCGCGTCCGGTGGTCGTGCTCACCACCGCCACCGACGCCTTCGCGCCGTCGGACGCGCCGACCCTCGTGGTCGACGAACTCGACCTGTCCGGCTACCCGTCCGGTCCGGTCACCGACGCCGAACGCCGTGCACCGCTGCGGAATTCGAACCTGGCCTACGTGATCTTCACCTCCGGCTCGACCGGCCGCCCGAAGGGCGTGGCAGTGTCGCACGCCGCGGTGGTGAACCAGATCCGCTGGATCACCGTCGAATACGAGCTGACCACCGACGACGTGGTGCTGTTCAAGACGCCGCAGACCTTCGACGTGTCGGTCTGGGAACTGTTCGGCACCATCGTGCGCGGCGCCCGCATGGTCATCGCGCGGGCCGACGGGCACCGTGACCCGCAGTACCTGGCCGAGCTGATCGCCGCCGAGGGGGTCACCCTCACCTCGTTCGTGCCGTCGATGCTCGCGGTGTTCGCCGGTGTCGCCGACCCGGCGCAGCTGGCCTCGGTGCGCGCGCTGCTCGTCGCGGGTGAGGCGTTCACCTCCGATGTGGTCGAGGCGATCCGCCGGGTCAGCCCGGCCGAGCTGCACAACCTCTACGGTCCGACCGAGTTCACGGTGCACGCCACCGCCGCGCCGGTCGCCGAGGACGTGCAGGGCGCGGTGCCGATCGGCAGCCCGGTGCTCAATGCCAAGTCCTACGTGCTGGATTCGCGACTGCACCCGGTGGCCCCCGGTGTCGCCGGTGAGCTGTACCTGGCCGGTATCCAGCTGGCGCGCGGCTACGTGGGCCGTGCCGATCTGTCGGCCGATCGCTTCGTGGCCAACCCGTTCGAGGCCGGTGCGCGGATGTACCGCACCGGTGACCTCGTGCGCTGGAACGCCGACGGCTCCATCACCTACCTGGGCCGCACCGACTTCCAGGTGAAGCTGCGCGGTCTGCGTATCGAGCTCGGCGAGATCGAGGCCGGGCTCACCGCGCACCGCAGCGTCGCGCAGTCGGTCGTGGTCGTGCGCTCGGATGCCCGCACCGGTGACCAGCTCGTCGGCTACGTGGTCCCCGCGACCGGCGAGACGGTCGACATCGAGTCGCTGCGTACGCAGCTGGCCGCGCAGCTGCCGAGCTACATGGTGCCCGCCGCGTTCGTCGTACTCGACGCGATGCCGCTGAGCGCCAACGGCAAGCTCGACCGGCGCGCGCTGCCCGAGCCGGTGTTCGAGGCTCGCGAGTTCCGCGCGCCGCGCACACCGATCGAGGAGATCGTCGCCGCCACCTTCGCCGAGGTGCTCGGCCTGACCGGGGATCGCGCCGTCGGCCTGGACGACGACTTCTTCGATCTCGGCGGCAACTCGCTCATCGCCACCCAGGTCGTCGCCCGCCTCGGCGCGGCCCTGGACAGCCGCGTCCCCGTGCGCGTGCTGTTCGAGGCGCCGTCGGTGGCCGCGCTGGCCGCCAAGGTGGAGACCCACGCGGGCAGCGGCAGCCGCCGCGAGCTCGTCGCCGGACCGCGTCCCGAGCAGATCCCGCTCTCGCTGGCCCAGCAGCGCATGTGGTTCCTCAACCGCTTCGACAACGCCACCGCGGTCAACAACATCCCCCTCGCGGTGCGCCTCACCGGCGACCTCGACGTGGACGCCCTGCGCCAGGCCGTCGCCGATGTGGTCGAACGGCACGAGGTGCTGCGCACCGTCTACCCGGAGACCGCCGAGGGCCACGGTGTGCAGGTGGTGCTGCCGGTCGGTGCCGCGCCGGTCACGCTCGATCCGATCACGGTCGGCGAGGACGAACTGCGCGAGCGCATCAGCGAACTCGTGCTCACCGGCTTCGACGTCACCGCCGAGGCGCCGGTGCACGCCGCGCTGTTCCGCATCGCCGGGTCCATGGACGGTTCACACCCCGACACCCACGTGCTGGTCTTCGTCGTGCACCACATCTCCGGTGACGGCTGGTCGGTGCGCCCGCTGGCCCGCGACGTGATGCTCGCCTACGCCGCCCGCTCACGCGGGCAGGCCCCGGGCTGGGCGCCGCTGCCGGTGCAGTACGCCGATTTCGCGCTGTGGCAGCGCGAGACGCTCGGCTCGGAGACCGACGAGTCCTCGATGATCGCCCAGCAGGTGGCCTACTGGTCGCGCACGCTGGCCGGTCTGCCCGATCAGCTCGACCTGCCCGCCGACCGGCCGCGCCCCGCCGTGGCCTCCCATCGCGGTGGCGTGCACGAGTTCTCGATCGACCCGGTGCTCACCGCCGGGCTCACCGCACTGGCCCGCGAACACGGCGCCAGCCTGTTCATGGTCGTGCACGCCGCCTTCGCCGCCCTGCTGGCGCGTCTGTCCGGTAGCGACGACATCGCCATCGGCACCGCCGTGGCAGGCCGTGGTGAAGCGGTGCTCGACGACGCCATCGGCATGTTCGTCAACACCCTGGTGCTGCGCAGCGCGGTCGACCCGGCCCAGCCGTTCACCGGCCTGCTCGCGCAGACCCGCGAGAACGACCTGGCGGCCTTCGGCTACGCCGACCTGCCCTTCGAGCGCCTGGTGGAGATCCTCAACCCGGCCCGCTCGCAGGCGCGTCACCCGCTGTTCCAGGTGATGCTGTCGTTCCAGAACACCGGCGAGGCGTCGTTCGAGCTGCCCGGCCTCGAGGTGGCCGGGGTGCCGCTGGACGTGGTCACCGCCAAGTTCGACCTGCACCTGAACCTGACCGACCGGCACCGTCCCGACGGTTCCGCCGACGGCATGGCCGCCGAATTCGCCTACGCCACCGACATGTTCGACGCCGCCACCGTCGCCGCGCTGGCGGAGCGCCTGGTGCGGATGCTCACGGCGGTCGTCGCCGCGCCCGAGCGCGCGATCGGCGAGGTCGAACTGCTGGCACCGGCCGAACGCCGCCGGGTGCTCACCGACTGGAACGCCACCGCGCACCCGGTCGACGAGACCGCCACGCTGGTGTCGATGTTCGAGGCACAGGCGCTGACCAGCCCCGATGCGGTTGCCCTCACCTTCGAAGGGACGAGTCTGTCCTACGGCGAGTTCACCTCGCGCGTGAACCGCCTGGCCCGTCACCTGATCGCCCAGGGCGTCGGCCCGGACACCATGGTCGCGCTCGGTATGCGCCGCTCGCTGGACCTGGTGATCGGCATGTACGCGGTGAGCGTGGCCGGTGGCGCGTACGTGCCGCTGGACCCCGACCACCCGGCCGAGCGCACCCACTACGTGCTCGAGACCGCCGCGCCGGTGTGCGTATTGACCACGGCCGCCGACGAATTCGACGCGGGCGCCACGACCGCGCTGCACATCGAGAGCCTGGATCTGTCGGAATACTCCGAGGCCCCGGTCACCGATGCCGAGCGGATCGCCCCGCTGCGTCCGGAGAACACCGCGTACGTGATCTTCACGTCGGGTTCGACCGGTCGTCCGAAGGGTGTGGCCGTGAGCCACGCCGCGATCGTCAACCGTCTCGTCTGGATGCAGGCCGCCTACGGTCTGACCGCCGACGATGTGGTGTTGCAGAAGACGCCTGCCACGTTCGACGTGTCGGTGTGGGAGTTCTTCTGGCCCTTGCAGATCGGTGCGCGTCTGGTGGTGGCCAAGCCCGACGGGCATCGTGATCCGGCCTACCTGGCCGCGATCATCGAGGCCGAGGGTGTCACCACGGCGCACTTCGTGCCGTCGATGATGTCGGTGTTCGTGGCCGAGCTGGCCGAGTCCGCGGCGGTCGCGCTGGCCGACGGCCAGACGCTGACCAGCAGCCTGCGCCTGGTGTTCGCCTCGGGTGAGGCGCTGCCCGCGCCGACCGCCCAGCGTCTGCGCGCCCTCACCGGCGCGGCCCTGCACAACCTGTACGGCCCCACCGAGGCCGCGGTCGACGTCACCTTCCACGAGGTCACCGATGCCGACACCACCTCGGTGCCGATCGGCGCGCCGGTCTTCAACACCCAGGTGTACGTGCTGGATTCGCGGCTGCACCCGGTGCCCGTCGGCGTGCCCGGCGAGCTGTACCTGGCCGGTGCGCAGCTGGCGCGTGGCTACGTCGCGCGGCCGGATCTCACCGCCGACCGCTTCGTCGCCGACCCGTTCGGGACCGACGGCGAACGCATGTACCGCACCGGCGACCTCGTCGCCTGGACCGAGCACGGTGAGCT
>NZ_JBSGDP010000113.1:0-6753 GCF_053602435.1 Nocardia sp. NPDC004415 | reverse complement strand
CACGATCTTGTCGACGGTGCCCACCGCGAGGCCGAGGACCATGATCTCGTTGCCCTCGTACATGCCTGCGATGTTCTCGAAATCGGCCGTGATCTTGGTCGAGCGGCCGAGCGCGTCGTCGAACTGGCTGGGCAGCAGCGAGCAGCTGCCCAGAACCAGCGCGGTGGCGCCGATCATCATGGTCCGCGCGACGGTGCGCGCGCCACGGAGCTTGTTGGTCAGTTTCATCCTGCGCACCCCTGGATCACCTGAACGAAGCACAGCCAGTTGTCGGGGAACAGCCACGGCAGCGAGACCTCGCCGTAGTTGCCGTTACCCAGCGCGTTGTTGAAGTAGCGCGCCGTGGGCTGGCCGATCTGCAGCAGCCGGTCGAGGTTGTCCTTGTTCTTCTGCAAGCCCTCGGCCATGGTGTTGAGCTGGCCGATGGTGTCACCGATCTGGTTGCCGTTCTCGGCACCGATCTCCTCGAGCTGACGGGTCAGCGTGGCGATGTTGTCGAGCAGCTGGCGCAGCAGGCTCTGCCGCTCCATCACCCGGTTGGCGATGGCCTCGCCCTGGGTGATCACCAGCAGGATCGAGTTGCGGTTGTCGGCCAGCAGCTGGGTGACCCGGTTGAGGTCCTTGAGCAGCCCGTCGACATCGGACTTGCGCTGGTCGATCACCTTGGCCACCGCGCCGACGCTGTCGAGCGCCTGCGCGACCAGCTCCGGCGAATCGCCGAGCTGGGAGTTGATGGTGTTGAGCGACTGCGCCAGCAGCTTGGTGTCGAGCTCCTCGAACTTCGGCGTGCCGACCTGCACCACATCCGCGATGTTGTACGGCACGTCGGTGTTGGCGCGCGGGATGACGTCGTCCTTCAGGCCCGAGCCGTCGCCGGGCTGCAGGTCGACGTAGCGCGCGCCCAGCAGCGTGGCCATCTTGATCGCGGCGTGCGCGTCGGGGCCGAACTTCAGCGAGCTGTCCACATCGAGGCTGACCACCACGTGATCGCCCTCGATCTTCGCCCCCGAGACGGTGCCGACCTGCACACCGGACACGGCGACCTTGTCACCGACCTTGATGCCCGCGGCCTGCACGAACTGCGCCTCGATGGTCTGCTTGCCGATGCCGATGAACTGGTAGACCGTCGAGCCGACCAGCAGCAGCACGATCACCAGCGAGCCGATGACACCGAGCCAGAAATTGCGGTTGCCCAGGAACGTGGCCTTGATCTTGCTCATCGGCACACCTCCGAATGGCTGGTGCCACCGATCTGGCTGAAGATGCCACGCGGGAAGAGCACGCCGTAGAGCGAGACGTCCAGGCCGCACAGGTAGGCGTTGGCGTAGGCGCCCTCGGAGGTCATCCGGCCGAGGTCTGCCAGCATCGACGGCATGTCGATGGCGGCCTGGTCGAGCTTGGCGCCGTTGGCCAGCAGCAGGTTCAGCGCGGCGGTGGTCGAGTTCTGCGCCATCGCCAGCTTGGGCTGGATCTTGCTCATCATGCCGACCAGGGAGGTGGTCGCGTCGGCCAGCGTCACGGTGGACGCCTGCAGCGACTGGCCCTGGTCGTAGAGACCGCCGATCAATGCCCTGGTCTGGGTAATCAGGGTCTCCAATTCATCCCCTCGCTTGGCCAACCCGGCCATCACACCGGACAGGTTGGTGATCACGTCGGACAGGATCGCGTCGCGACGCTGGAAATCGGTCGCCAGCTGCGCGGCCTGCACGATGAACGCCGACAGCGAGACCCCGTCGCCCTGCAGCGCCTGGATCAGCGTCTCCGACATCGCGTTGACCTCGGCGGGCTCGAGCGCCTGGAACAGCGGCTGGAAACCGTTGAGCAGCGCGGAGATGTCGAAGGACGGTTCGGTGCGGTCGAGCGGGATGGTGGCCCCGCTGCGCAGCTCCTGCGGGCTCGGCGCCTGGCCCGGGGCCAGCGCCACATAGCGCTGGCCGATCAGGTTCTGGTACCGGACAAGGGCCTTGGTGTCGTCGAAGACCGGCTGATCGCTCTGCACGATGAACGACACCTTGGCGTCGTTCTTGCCGTCGAGCTCGATCTTCTCGACCTTGCCGACGCGCACGCCCGCCATGCGGACGTCGTCGCCGGGACGCAGGCCGAGCACATCGGTGAAGATCGCGGTGTACTTGCGGGTGTCGCCGTCGACCGTGCGGGCCAGCGTGTTCCACACGACGACCGTCACCAGCAGCGAGACGAGCGCGAAGATACTGAACCCGATCAGTGGCTTGCGGATACTCATGCGCCACCCCCGTTTTCGGACACGTGCAGGGTTCCGCCCTTCATGATCGGACCGAGCAGCAGATACTCCGAGACGTTCGGTTCACGTCCCAGCAGCTTCGACATCGCCGCGTCGCCGGTGTACGAGATCGGGGTGCCCGCGGGCACCGTCGCCGGTTCCGGCGTGGCGGCCGGTTCCGGCGCGGCCGCCGGAGCGGGCGCGCCACCCAGCACACCGGGCAGGCCCGGGATCTGGATCGAGGGCACCAGGCCCTCGAGCGGCGTGCCGGCGAACGGCTTCACCTCGGTGCCCTGGGCCGTCTGCATCGGCGCGCCGGGGGAGGTCAGGCCGGGGATGTCGGGCAGGCCCGGGATCATCTGCAGCGGCGGAAGTCCGGCGGCGGAGTCCAGCGCCCGCGGGCGCAGGTTCTCCGGCAGCGGCGGCAGCGAGACCTCGGCGGGAGCGGTGAAGCAGCTCGGGCCGAGCAGGTCGCCGTAGCGCGGGCAGTCCGCGACGGTGTTGGGCTTGTACGGGGTGAAGGTCAGACCCGCGTTCCACACCATCTGGTTGGCCGGGCCACCGTGGAAGGTGGTGTTCAGCTTGGCCAGCGAGGGACCGAAGACCTGGAAGGTCTTGGTGATCGAGCCCGGGTCGGCGGCCAGGGCGCCGAGGGTCGCGTTCATACCCACGGTCACCTCCTTGCCGACATCGGGGTTGCTGGCGAACAGGTCGTTGACCTGGTCGGTGGTGGCGCTCGCACCGGCCAGCAGGGCGATCAGCTGATCACGCTTGGTGGCGATGGTGGTGGCGGTCTGCACCGAGCTGCCGAGCACGTCCATCAGCTCCGGCGCCGACTGGTTGAGCGCGTGCGCCGAGGCGGAGAAGTTGTCGAGCATGCCGCCCAGGTTCGGGCCCGCTTCGGCGACGGTGGTCAGCCAGTGGTCCAGGCGCTGGATGGTGGAACCGGGGACGCGGCCGCTGCCGTCGAGGGCCTGGGTGAGCGTGCCGAGCACGCGGCCCAGCTGCACCGGGTCGACCTGGTCGAGGATGTCGCGCACCGTGGTGAGGGTGTCCTGCAGCGCGATGGTGCCCTCGCTGCGGTCCTCGGGGATCTGCGAGCCCTCTTTCAGGTACTGGCTCGACGGCCCGTTGAAGACCAGCTCCACCGAGGTGACCGCGAACAGGTTGCTGGGCACCACGCGGGCGGTGACATTGTTCGGGATGTCGCCGGCGAACTCGGGCTTGAGCTCGATGTTCACCTTCTGCTCGGCGCCCTTGTTGGCGATCTCGACATCCTTCACGGCGCCGACGAGCACGCCGCGGAACTTCACGTCGGCCTTGGACGGCAGGCCGTCACCGGTGGTCGACAGGTTGGCCACGACGTTGACCTTCGGCACGAAATAGCCCTGGTAGCGGGCCATCAGGAAGCCGAGGATCACGGCGAACACCACGACACCGCAGGCACCCGCGATGTAGAGCTGTTTCATGGTGGGTCCGCGCCCACTGGGATCGATGATCATCGCGCGCTACCCCGAGATTCTGATTCCGGGGTCGACGCCCCAGATCGCCAATGTCATGAACAGGTCGGCGAACACGACCAGGATGATGCACATCTTGATCGCGCGACCCGCCGCCACGCCGACGCCTTCGGGACCACCGGAGGCGAAGAAGCCGTAGTAGCACTGGATGAAGGTCGTGATCATGACGAAGATGATCGCCTTGAGCAGGGAGTACAGCACGTCTGTCGGTACCAGGAACTGGTAGAAGTAGTGCGAGTACGTGCCCGGCGCGGTGCCGCCGATCAGGCCGACGGTGACCGAGCAGGCCAGGTAGGCGGTGGCCAGGCCGATGCAGTACAGCGGCACGATGGCCATGACCGCCGCCATCATCCGGGTGCTGACCAGGTAGGGCAGCGGGCGGATGGCGATCGAGTCGAGCGCGTCGATCTCCTCGGAGATGCGCATCGCGCCGAGCTGGGCGGTGAATCGACAGCCCGCCTGCGCCGCGAAGGCCAGCGCCGCGAGCAGCGGGCCGAGTTCACGGGTGGTGGCGAAGGCCGAGATGGCACCGGTGATCGGGCTCAGGCCGAGCAGGTTCAGCGAGGTGTAGCCCTGGATGGCCACCGTCATGCCGCCGAAGGCGCTGATGATCAGGATGACGCCGATGGTGCCACCACCGACGACGATATTGCCGTTGCCCCAGGTGACGTCGGAGAGCAGACGCCAGATCTCCTTGGGGTACTGCTTGAACGCCAGCGGGATCGAGCCGACCGAGCGCAGGAAGAAGAAGACCTGGTGGCCGAGGCGCGCGAGCAGATCGATCGGCGCCCGGCCTGCGGCCTTGAGCTGGCGTATGGGCCGTAGCAGCGGAGGTACGTACGTTGATGACATGGCTCAGACCACCTGGGGGGGAAAGACAGCGGCGTAGATCTGCGTGATCGCGACGTTGACGCCGAGCAGCATGACCATCGAGCTCACGACCGCCGAGTTCACCGCGTTGGCGACACCGCCGGGGCCGCCGCGGGCGTTGAGGCCGGAGTCGCAGGCGATGATCGCGGCGATGATGCCGAAGATCACCGACTTGAGCAGCGCCACCGCCAGGTCGCGGGTGACCGCGAAGGAGGCGAAGGTGCTCATGTACGAACCGGGCGTACCCGCCTGGGCGAAGATGTTGAACATGTAGCCGGTGATGAAGCCGACGAAGACCACGAAGCCACACAGCAGCAGGCTGACCAGCATCGCCGCGCCGAGCCGGGGGGCGACCAGCCTGCGCAGGGGGTCGACGCCCATCACCTTCATCGCGTCGATCTCTTCGCGGATGGTGCGCGAGCCGAGGTCGGCGCAGACCGCCGAACCGACCGCGCCCGCGATCATGATCGAGGTGACCAGCGGGGCGCCCTGCTGGATGATGCCGAGGCCGTTGGCCGCGCCGATGAACGAGGTCGCGCCGACCTGACCGGCGACCGCGCCGACCTGGATCGACACGATGACCGCGATCGGGATGGCGACGAGCAGGGTGGGCGCGGCGGCGACGTTGGCCATGAACGCGCACTGGCGGACGAACTCGTCGAAGGGAAAGCGCCGGCGGAAGATCGCGACGATCAACTCCGTGATCGCCTCGATACCCATCGTGATCTGTCGACCGAACGTCTCGAGGGACTTCTTCGGATGGTCGTCCCAAAGGCCCTTGGTCCAGTCGACAGCTTCACTGACTCGTGAACGTGTGGGCGGACTCTTGGTCGACTGCACTGCTAATACCCCTCTCGACGCCAGGTCATCAACACCCCGACGACTTGTTTGCTTGACGCACCTTACTACGGAGTAGCGCAGAACACACCACCGACATGTGAGCGCAGTCATAGATCGACGTCACTGTCCAGAACTGCTATGAGCCCTGCCATCCCGGACCATACAGCCCGTAATTGTCAATGCAGGTTCGATTCAGCCGGATGTCGTTTCGGACATGGTTTCCCAGTACCGACGGTCGCGGGAAACAAATATTGCGGAAAACTGTCATTCATAACGAATGGCCCGTCGGAATACCGGAACCAATCACGAGGCCGCCTCGAAATGGACGGTTGATCACAATTTCGATAGACATTCGCTATCGCGGAGTGTCGCAACCCGGGTACTGGTAGGCAGCAACCACACACTGTTCGCGGAGAGTGTGCCGACCGGCGCATCGACGGGGCGCGCCCGGGACGTAATACAGGCACGATAGCCAGATCGAATTGATATCGTGCGGGCTTCCGACGTCTGGAGGGACATGTTCAGCAAACTCGCCAAGGTGGCCAACGCCGCCTTCGCCGTCGCCCTCGGTGCCGCGCTGATCGGTACCGGCGCGGGCGCTTCCCAGGCTCAACCCGGACCCCCGGTGCTAGGCGGCGGGTCGGGCATCGTCATCGACAACGCGTTCCAATGCACCCTCACGACGGTCGGACACGACGGCGCGGGCCGCCTCGTCGGGCTCACCGCGGGCCACTGCGGTGACGCGGGCGCCTCGGTCGCCGCCGAGGTCGATCCCGGCTACGGCCAGATCGGGCGCTTCGTCTACAGCAACGCCGACCTCGACTACGCGGTCATCGAGTTCACGCCCGGCCGGATCGTGCCGGTCAACCGGATCGGCAACGTCACCATCACCGGTGTCGGCGCACCGGCCCAGTTCCCCAACATCGTCTGTAAGGAAGGCCGGACCACCGGCAACACCTGCGGCATCACCTGGGGTGACGTCTTCCAGACGAACATGGAGACCTGGTCGCAGATGTGCGTGGTGGAAGGCGATTCCGGCGCGCCGGTGGTGATCGGCTCGACGCTGGTCGGGATGGTGAACGCCTATCTGGCGGTGGCCTGCTTCGGCCCCGAGGTCGGCACCAACATGAACGCCATCATGAACGACATGAACGCCCGAGGCGCCCAAGGCGCGGGTTACCACCCTGTGTAGAAGGCGGCTGGCGCCGCGGGTTCGCGGCCCCTGGCGGCAAGCGCAAGGAGAAGGTCGACTTCGGCGGCCCCTACTACGTCGCGGGCCAGGAC
>NZ_JBSGDP010000112.1:0-8404 GCF_053602435.1 Nocardia sp. NPDC004415 | reverse complement strand
CGGGCCGCGCAGCGCCGGGCACCGACCGACCCGCTCGGCACCAGGCAACGGCCGGTCAACGATTCCAAGGGCAGTGGTGCGGTGATGCGGGCGGCACCCTGCGGATTCGGGTACGCGGCCGACCGCAGCGGGGCGGCGTTGAGCGCCATCTTCGAATTGGGTTGCGACACTGCCGCTCTCACGCACGGCCATCCGAGCGGATGGTTACCGGCGGGCACGCTGGCCGCGCTGGTCTACCAGTTGTCGCGCGGCACCGACACCTCCACCGCCCTCGACAAGGCCCGCGCCGAACTCGCGAATTATCGCGGCCACCAGGAGACCTCCTCCGCTCTCGACGCCGCGAGCACACTGGCAGCGCGCCTGGCGCGAGCGGGCCGGACCGCCACGCCCGAGGACCTCGAATCCCTCGGCCAGGGCTGGATCGCCCCGGAAGCACTCGCCGTCGCCGTCTTCGCGATGCTCGCCGCCGAAACGATCGGCGGCCCGGCCCACCAGATCGTGCGCACCGGACTGCTGTTGTCGGTCAACCACTCCGGCGACAGCGACGCCACCGGCTCCCTCGCGGGCAGCCTCCTCGGCGCCCGCTACGGCCGCCCCGCCCTGCCCCGCCGCTGGTCCGGCACCGTCGACGCCGCGCCGGTCCTGCACCGCCTCGCCACCGACTACTGCACCGAATTCGGCCTCAACCCACCCAAGGACACCCACGGCCGCCCCCCGAACACCTGGGTCGACCGCTACCCCGCCTGACCGGTGGTGCGACCTCCCCCGGCGGCCGCACCACCGCCCGTCTACAGATCCGCGATGGCCGCCAGCGGAGGCGTGCGCGCGGCCCGGATGCCCGGCCACACCGCCGCCAGCACACCCACCACCGCCGAGGCGATCAGCACCGTCACCAGTTGCGACCACGGGATGGTGATCTGGTCGATGCCCAGATCGCGCAGTGTGCGCAGGAAGCCGACGCCCAGGGCGACGCCGAGGACCAGGCCGACGATGGCGCCGAAGATGGCGATCAGCATGGACTCGAGGTAGATCGTGCGGCGCACCTGCGAGCGCTGGGTGCCGACCGCGCGGAGCATGCCGATCTCGCGGCGCCGCTCCACCACCGACAGCGCCAGGGTGTTGATGATGCCGAGTACCGCGATCACCACGGCCAGCGCGAGCAGGCCGTAGAGGATGGCGAGCAGGGTGTTGATCTGTTTGCCCTGCGCGCCCTTGAACTCCTCGTGGTCCTGCACCTGCACCACCACGAACGGCTCGGTGGCCTTCTCCAGATTCGTCCGCATGGCGGTGAGGTCGGCGCCCGGCGCCGCCTTGACCAGCACGAAGATATTGGTGCGCAGGCTGGGCGGCATCAGCTGTTCGTAGACACCCGGGTCCACGACCATCGGCCCGAGCAGCGGGTTGTCGGCGTAGACGCCGCCGACGGTGAGCTCGAGCTTCTTGTTGTCGAGGCTGGTGATCTCGACCTTGTCGCCCAGCTTCCAGCCGTGATCGCCCGCTTCGGTCTCGGCGACCAGCACGCCGCGATCGGCCACGGTGGAACTGCCACCGATCATGTCGATGTCCATCACCGGGTCGATCGGGCCGTCCGGCGAGGTGGCGGCGAGCTGCTCCCCGTCGATCTTGAACGCGACCACGCGGATTCCGGTCACGTCGCTGATCCCGGGCACCTCGCTGCGCACCGCGTCCACCGCGCCGATCGGGGCGCCGATCATCTGCGGCCCGGCCAGTACGTATTCGGCCTTCACGCCCTTGTCGATGAGCACCCCGACGCTGGTCTTGGCCGAGGCGCCGAGAATGCCGATGGCCGAGACCAGCATGAGCCCGAGGGTGAGGGCGAAGGCGGTGGCGGCGGTGCGGCGCGGGTTGCGCACGGCATTGTTGCGCGCCATCTGGCCGATCGCCCCGAACGGCCGGGTGAGCACGCCCAGCACGAGCACCATGGGCCGCGACAGCGCCGGTGCGGCGAGCAGCACGGCCAGGATGAGCCCGAGCGCGCCGAGCCCGACCGTCACCGCGGCACCCTTGCCGGTGCCCTGCGCGCCCACGTAGACGAGCACACCACCGGCCACCGCCAGCACCGCGCCGAGCACGGTCCGCAGCCGCAGCGAGTCACCCGCGCTGGCGAATTCCGAACGCATCGCCTCCACCGGCGGCACCTTCGCCGCCCGGCGGGCGGGGGCGTAGGCGCTGGCCACGGTGACGATCAGGCCGACCAGCAGCGCCACGATCGCGGTGCGCGGCAGCACCGTCAGCGAGCCGGTGGGCAGGCCGAGATCGAAGGCGTTGAGCAGGGCCGAGAGCCCGAAGGCCAGGCCGATGCCGGCAGCCAGCCCGAGCGCGCTGCCGATCAGGCCGATCACCACAGCCTCCGACACCACCGACCGTCCGACCTGCGACCTGCTCGCGCCGATCGCGCGCAGCAGCGCCAGTTCGCGCAGCCGCTGGGCCACGATCATCGAGAAGGTGTTGTAGATGATGAACGTGCCGACGATCAGCGCGATGGCGCCGAAGGCCAGCAGGAAGTAGTTGATGAAGGTGAGGGCTTCGGAGATCTGCTTCTTCATGTCGGCGCGGACCTCGTCGGCGTTCTGCACCTTGTAGTCGGGCAGGGCCGTGGCGAGACGGTCGCGCAGTTCGTCGGGCGAGGTGCCCGGCGCGGCGGCGATATCGGCATAGGCGACATGGGTGCCGTCGGTGAACAGCTCGGTGGCCTGCTGCTCGGTGAACATCACCGCCAGCACGCCGCCGCCCTCGGTGCCGGGCATCTCGTAGATGCCGGTCAGGGTGACCTCGAACGGGTCGCCCTTGGACGGGATGAGCACCTTGGTCCTGTCACCGACCTTCAGCCCGGCCTTCTCCGCGCCGGTGGTGTTGAGCGCGATCTCGTTCGGCCGGGCGGGCGCGGTGCCCGCGACGAAGGTCTGCGGGTCCTCGACCGCCTTGTCCGGGGGCAGGTAGGACAGGCCGAAACTCGGCGCGCCGCCGGTCTGCACGGCCTTCTTGCCGTCGGGTTCGAGCAGCACGACCGGGCCGTTCACGCCCGGCGCCACCCGCGCGACACCCTCGGTCTTGGACAGGGCCGCGACGATATTGGTCGGCACGCCCAGCGACTGCTGTGCCTCGGGCCCGACCCGCACGTCGACCCCCTGGGCCTGGCCCTCGAAGATGCTGTCGAAGGTGCGCTGCAGCGTGTCGGTGAAGACGAACGAGCCGGAGATGAAGGCGGTGCCGAGCACCACCGAGAGCAGGGTCAGCGCCAGGCGGACCTTGTGCGCGGCGAGATTGCGCAGCGCGACCTTGCGCATGGGGTTACCCCCGGCGCGCGTGACATCGGCGCTCACTTGGTCTCCAGCGCCTTCATCCGGTCCAGCACCGAGTCCTGGGTGGGGTCGCGCAGTTCGTCGACGATGCGGCCGTCGGCGAGGAAGACCACCCGGTCGGCGTAGGAGGCCGCGCGCGGGTCGTGGGTGACGATGACGACGGTCTGGCCGAATTCGTCGACCGAGGCGCGCAGGATGGACAGCACCTCGCCGGAGGAGTGCGAGTCCAGGTTGCCGGTCGGCTCGTCACCGAAGATGATCTCCGGCTTGCCGACCAGGGCGCGGGCGCAGGCCACGCGCTGCTGCTGGCCGCCGGACAGTTCCGAGGGCCGGTGGTCGAGCCGGTCGCCGAGGCCGAGGCGCTTGACCACGGTGTCGAGCCAGTCCTGGTCGGGCTTGCGGGCGGCGATGTCGAGCGGCAGGGTGATGTTCTCCAGCGCGGTCAGCGTGGGGACGAGGTTGAACGCCTGGAACACGAAGCCGATGCGGTCGCGGCGCAGCGCGGTCATCTGCTTGTCCGAGAGCCCGGTCAGGGCGGTGTCACCGATGCGGACCTCGCCGGAGCTGGCGCTGTCGAGGCCGGCCAGGCAGTGCATCAGGGTGGACTTGCCCGAGCCGGAGGGGCCCATGATCGCGGTGAACTCGCCCCTGGCGAACTCGGCGGACACCCCGTCCAGGGCCTTGACCTGCGTGTCTCCCGTGCCGTACAGCTTCACCAGATCCAGCGCTGCGGCCGCGGGCTCGGTGACGGCCGCCGGGTCGACGGCCTCGGTCCCCATGGGGTGTGAAGTCATGGTGTCCAGTCTGGCGGGCGGTGGTGCGCTTCGCCATCCGGATTTCCCCCGAGACCTACCGGATGACCCAGTCGAAGGCCGCGGCCTCCGAACGCGCGCCCTGCGCGGCGCGGGAGCGGTTCGGTTCGCCGAGATCGGCGAGCAGTTCCTCGGTGAGACCGACCAGGCTCGCCAGGCGCTCGGGGGTGAACCAGTCCGGGCGGGTGGCGAAGAGGATGTCCTCGGAGGCGGTGTTGCCGCTGGCGCCCGGCGCGAACGGGCAACCGCCCAGGCCACCGAGGGCCCCGTCGACCATGGACGCGCCCGCCGCGACGGCGGCGAGGGTGTTGGCCACGCCCATGCCCCAGGTGTCGTGGCCGTGGAAGACGATGCGGCGCGGCGGGGTCTGCTCGCGCACCGCGGTGACCAGGGCGCTCACCTGGCCGGGGTGGGCCTGGCCGAGGGTGTCGGCCAGCACGATGTCGGCGGCGCCCTCGGTGCGTGGGTCGCGGGCGATGGCCAGCACGCGCTCGGGGTCGACCGGTCCGTCGAAGGGGCAGGTGAAGGCGGTCGCCAGGCACAGCTGGAGCTGTCCGCCCGCCTGCTCGGCGAGGCGGATGGCGTCGGGCATGGCGGCCACCGAGGTCTCGGTGTCGCGGGCGATATTGGCCTTGTTGTGCGCGTCGGAGACCGAGAAGCAGTACTGGAAGTTGCGCGCGCCCGCCGCCGCGGCCTTCTCCACATGACGCGGGGTGGCCACCCAGACCCAGCATTTCGCCAGTTCCTCGGGCGTGAGCGCGGCGATCAGCTCCAGCGAGTTGGCCATCGGCGGCACCAGATCCGGGCGGGCCATGGACCCGATCTCGAGCGCGGGCACACCGGCGGCCAGCAGCCGCCGGACCACGTCGACCTTTCGCGCGGTCGACAGCACCTTGCCGGTGAGCTGCAGGCCGTCGCGCAGGGTGACATCGCGCAGCAGCGGTGCCGTCATCGCCGCTGCTCCGGCTCCTGATGCGGCACACACATGACCCCGCCGCAGGGCTTGTCCCCGACGCTGGCCGGGGTCGGGTGCACGGTCGGGCGCACATGGCCGGGGCCGCGCGGTTCCCACTTGCTGCGCACCGGCGGGCGGCGCCTGCCGTGTACTCGCCTCGTCACGATGCCTCCAGCGCGTCGATCTGGTCCTCGGTCATTCCGAGCAACCCGCCGAGCACCTCTCTGGTGTGCTCGCCGAGGTCGGGGCCGACATTCCGGATCGGCAGCGACTCGCCCCCGATGACCGGGACGATGCCGGGAAACCCCACCTGCCGGGGTTCGGGCTCGCCCACGTCGACGGGGAACGTCTGGATCATATTGCGTGCCCGGTACTGCTCGTCGGCCACGATGTCGGCGGCGGTGTAGATGGGCCCGCACGGGATGGCCGCCGCGTCGAGCAGCTTCAGCGCTTCGTCGCGGGTGTGCCGGACGGTCCACTCCGCGATCGAGGCGTCGAGGCGCTCGCGATGACGCCAGCGGCCCGCGTTGTCGGCCAGCTCCGGATCGGCCGCCAGATCCGGCCGGTCGATGACCTTCATGTACCGCTGGAAGATGGCGTCGCCGTTGCCACCGATGATGATGCTGTACCCGTCGCTGGTCGGGTAGGCATTGCTCGGCGCGATGCCCTCCATCCGGCCGCCGACCCGCTCGCGGGTGATGCCGTAGGCGAGATGATCCGGAACCAGCGACTCCATCACCGACAGGATCGACTCGTTGAGCGCCACATCGATGATCCGCTCGGCCTGCGGCACCGTTCCACCGACCCGCTCCCGCTGGAACAACGCCATCACCGTGCCGAACGCGGCATAGATGCCCGCGATCGAATCACCGATGGACACCCCCACGCGCACCGGCGGCCGATCCGGATCACCCACCAGCTCCCGCAGCCCACCCACGGCCTCGGCGACCGCCGCGAACCCCGGGCGCGCCGCCATCGGCCCCGTCTGGCCGTAGGCGGAGATCCGCGTGATCACCAGCCCGGGCTTGGCGGCCTCGAGCACCTCCGGCCCCAGCCCCCACTTCTCGAGCATGCCCGGGCGGAAGTTCTCCAGCAGCACATCGCACTGTTTCACCAGCTCGAGCACCACCGCCCGGCCCGCCTCGGTGCGCAGGTCCAGCACGATCGACTTCTTGTTCCGGTTGACGGTCCGATACAGCATGGAGGTGTCACCCCCGTACAACCGCCAATTCCGCAGCTCGTCGCCCGTGCCGGGCCGCTCCACCTTGATCACCTCGGCGCCGAAGTCGCCCAGAATGCGTCCTGCTGTAGGCGCGGCAACATAGTTACCGAGCTCCAGAACCCGCACTCCATCCAACGGCCGAATACTCATGCTCTGAGTATGGCGGCTGGCGCCGCGAGGTGTGCGACCCCCTACGAGGCGAGGAGTTCTACTTCTTCGACCACCGAGTAGTGGTCGGCGTTTCCTTCGATGACGGTGCTCTGCCTGCCGTCGACGCCCACCGGGATGTCGCCGGCGAGGGTGATGCGGGTCAGGCGGCGGGGCTGGTCGTCGTAGTCGTCGATGGCGTAGTGCTGGGTGGCGCGGTTGTCCCAGATGGCGACGTCGCCGTCGGCCCAGGTCCAGCGGGTGGTGTTCTCCAGGCGGGTGACGCGGTCCTGGAACAGGCGGAACAGCGCCTGCGACTCGCTGGTGGACAGGCCGACGAAGTTCTTCACGAAGTGGCCCAGCAGCAGTGCGCGCTCGCCGGTCTCGGGGTGCACGCGCACGACGGGGTGCTCGGTCTCGTAGTAGGTCGACTGGAACTCCGCGCGGTACTTCTCCGAGTTCGGGCGGATCGGCTCGACATTGCGCGCGGCGTAGTCGTACACATTGGTGTGCACCGCCCGCAGGTTCTCCGCGAGCAGCTTGAGCGACTCGGGCAGCGAGTTGTAGGCGGCGACGGTGGAGGCCCAGGTGGTGGAGCCGCCGTAGCTCGGTAGGTACTCCGCGCGCAGGATCGACGCCTTCGGAATCCGGTCGACGAAGGTCACATCGGTGTGCCAGGAGTTGGCCCGGCCGTTCTCGGAATCGATGGCCAGGCTCTTCACGCCCTGCGACGTCACCGTCGGGTGCGGGGTGGTGGGGCTGCCGAGCAGCGCGGCGAACTCGTGCTGACCGTCCTCGGTGAGGTGCTGCTGACCGCGGAAGAAGATCACCTTGTGCTCGTTGATCGCGCGGCGGATGGTCGCGACGGTCGCCGCGTCCAGGTCACCGCCCAGCCGGACGCCGTCGACCAGGGCGCCGATGTGCGCGCCGAGCTTGGTCACCGTCACGGTGGCGGGGGTGGCGTGGTCGACCGTCATGGGATCACCTTCACTGTCTTCGATCGGTTGCTGATGTGCATCAAGCACACCGCGAAATCCGTTCGGCAGACAGGTTTTCCCTCCGGCTGATCGCAACCGCTCAGCCGAGGTTCTCCCGCAGGTAGGCCAGGTCCTCGGCGACGCCTTCGGCAGGGGTCTCCAGGATGACGGGCGCGCCCGCGGTCCGGCAGACCTCGGCCAGCAGTTGCGGGTCGATGGTGCCGTCGGCGAAATTGGCGTGCCGGTCGGCACCGGAGTCGAACTCGTCGCGCGAGGAGTTCAGGTGCACCAGGTCGATCCGGCCGGTGATCGCCTTGATCCGCTCGACCACCCCGACCAGTTCCTCCCCGCCCGCCCACGCGTGGCAGGTGTCGAGACAGAAGCCGGCGCCGTAGTCGCCGACCGCGTCCCAGAGCCGGGCGATGGAATCGAAATGGCGGGCCATGGCGTGATTGCCGCCCGCGGTGTTCTCGATCAGGATCGGCACAGCGAAACCGCCCTTGTCCTGCTGACGTTCGAACAGCTTGCGCCAGTTGTCGATTCCGGTGTCGCGCTCGGCGTCGGACCGCACGTGCCCGCCGTGCACGACCAGGCCGAACGCGCCCAGCTCGGCGGCGGCCTTCGCCTGCTGGGCCACCGCGTTGCGCGAGGGCATCCGCAGCCGGTTGTTCA
This sequence comes from Nocardia sp. NPDC004415, assembly GCF_053602435.1. Classification (NCBI taxonomy): domain Bacteria; kingdom Bacillati; phylum Actinomycetota; class Actinomycetes; order Mycobacteriales; family Nocardiaceae; genus Nocardia; species Nocardia sp. NPDC004415. The sequence goes on along the minus strand of NZ_JBSGDP010000112.1, from coordinate 296 downwards.
GGCTGGCCACATTGATCTGATACGACGAGTGCACGACGACGTCGATCGGGCTGGCCACGATCTCGGCGGCCTTCGGGTGCGGCTGGGGTTTGTCCCAGCTCTGCGGGTCCACCACGAACATCTGGATGACCTCGGCGCCGAGCTTCTCGCCGAACCCGATCGGATCGCTCTCCTCACGAACGTGTGCTCCAATGCGCATGCTGTAAGTATGGCGGCTGGCGCCGCGGGGTGTGCGGCCCCCTTATGCCTCGCGTCCGAGGGGCGATACTTCGGCTGCGCCGTGACGTCTCGCCCCT
>NZ_JBSGDP010000111.1:0-8559 GCF_053602435.1 Nocardia sp. NPDC004415 | reverse complement strand
GTACGGAACGCGGCCGGTCGGATCGGTGCTGCTTACAGGTACTGACCCGTATTCGACTCCGTGTCGATCGCCCGGCTCGCCGAAGCGTTCTTGCCCGTGAATTGGACGCAGCCGGATGTCGACGATCCGCTCGCCCAACTCACAGGTACTGACCCGTATTCGACTCCGTGTCGATCGCCCGGCTCGCCGAAGCGTTCTTGCCCGTGACCAGCGTGCGGATGTAGACGATCCGCTCGCCCTTCTTGCCCGAGATCCGCGCCCAGTCGTCGGGGTTGGTGGTGTTGGGCAGGTCCTCGTTCTCGGCGAACTCGTCGACGATCGAGTCGAACAGGTGCTGGATGCGCAGACCCGGGTTCCCCGTGTCGAGCACCGACTTGATCGCGTACTTCTTGGCCCGGTCCACGATGTTCTGGATCATGGCGCCGGAGTTGAAGTCCTTGAAGTACAGGACCTCCTTGTCACCGTTGGCGTAGGTGACCTCCAGGAACCGGTTGTCGTCGCTCTCGGCGTACATCCGGTCGACGACCTTCTCGATCATCGCGTCCACGCAGGCGGCCTTGTCGCCGTCGAACTCGCGCACGTCGTCGACGTGCAGAGGCAGCGTCTCGGTGAGGTACTTCGAGAAGATGTCCTGCGCCGACTCCGCGTCCGGCCGCTCGATCTTGATCTTCACGTCCAGGCGGCCGGGCCGCAGGATCGCGGGGTCGATCATGTCCTCGCGGTTGGAGGCGCCGATGACGATGACGTTCTCCAGGCCCTCGACACCGTCGATCTCCGAAAGCAGCTGCGGCACAACGGTGGTCTCCACATCGGAGGAGACACCCGAACCGCGGGTGCGGAAGATCGAGTCCATCTCGTCGAAGAACACGATCACCGGGGTACCCTCGGAGGCCTTCTCGCGCGCCCGCTGGAAGATGATCCGGATGTGACGTTCGGTCTCACCGACGAACTTGTTGAGCAGCTCGGGACCCTTGATGTTGAGGAAGAAGGACTTGGCCTCCTTGGCGTCCTCACCACGGGCTTCGGCGATCTTCTTGGCCAGCGAGTTCGCGACGGCCTTGGCGATCAGCGTCTTACCGCAGCCGGGCGGACCGTAGAGCAGCACGCCCTTGGGCGGGCGCAGCGCGTACTCGCGGAACAGATCCTTGTGCAGGAACGGCAGTTCCACCGCGTCGCGGATCTGCTCGATCTGGCGGCCGAGGCCACCGATGTCGGTGTAGTCGACGTCGGGAACCTCTTCCAGCACAAGGTCTTCCACCTCGGCCTTGGGCACGCGCTCGAAGGCGAAGCCGGCCTTGGTGTCGACCAGCAGCGAATCACCCGGGCGCAGTTTGCGAATGGGGGAATCGGGGTCGTCCATGTCGTCGTACTCGGCGATCTTGGACAGCGGGCCCGACAGCCACACCACGCGTTCCTCGTCGGCGTGACCGACCACCAGCGCGCGGCGGCCGTCGTCGAGAATCTCACGCAGCGTGCCGATTTCACCGATGGCGTCGAAGTTGCCCGCCTCGACCACGGTGAGCGCCTCGTTCAGGCGGACCGTCTGGCCGTATTCGAGCGTGGCGACGTCGATGTTGGGCGAGCAGGTCAGGCGCATCTTGCGACCGGAGGTGAAGACGTCGACGGTCTGATCCTCGTAGGTGTGGATGACGATGCCGTAGCCGCTGGGCGGCTGTCCGAGGCGATCGACTTCCTCACGCAGGGCGATCAGCTGCTGACGCGCTTCCTTGAGCGTGTCCATCAACTTGCCGTTGCGGATGGTCAGCGAATCGATCCGTGCTTCCAATTCGCGTGCGCGATCCGGCGAGTCGGCGAGTTGTCTGCGAAGAGCAGCCGCCTCGGCGCGTACCGCCTCGAGCTCTCGCCAGGCCGCCGAATCCGAATTCTCGTTGGGGCTCATGATGCTGCTCCTCCCAGTCCCGGTCTTTCAACGCTACCGGGCGCGGTCCGTTCTCGCTTTCCGACATGGTTTCGTCGTGATCACATCTTGTACGGTGACGACCCTATCCGCCCCCGTCCGCCCGCGTGTTAGGCTCCCCTAACACCCCACCGAGGGGGCACCCGGCGAACACATTCGCCAACGAGCCGAAAGGTTGCTGAGCATGCTCCTTCCTACCCGCACAGTCCGCGTCACCGTCGCTGCCGCTGCCGCGGCACTCGCCGTGACCGTCGGGCTGACCGGTTGCGGCGACTCCGATGATTCCTCGACGAAGGCCACCAGCAGCAGTACCAGTATCGCGGCCGCTCCGTCCAGCAATTCGGCAACTCCGGCTCCGTCCGGCCAGAACGCGGGCACCCCCAGCGCCGAGACGCTGAAGGAGACGCTGGTGAAGTTCGGCGACCCGGCGGTGTCCACCGAGGACAAGTCGAAGCTCATCGTCAACGGTGAGGCGCGCAAGTCCAACATCGACCAGATGAACGGCATGCTCGCCGGCTACACCCTCACCTTCGATGTCGCCAACGTCGTGACCAGCGGAAACTCCGCGACCGCCGATGTCACGATCACTTCCCCGCACGGCACCGCCCCGGCCTTCCCGGTCACCTGGGAGCAGGTCGACGGCACCTGGAAGATCTCCGACAACAGCGGCTGCCTGCTGCTCGGCTTCGCCCAGGCCCCCTGCGCGCCCGCCTGAGCCCCGTGTGACGCACCCCGGGCCCGCGGTGACGGACCCGGGGTTTTTCACGCCCGGACGGCCGTCTGAGTAGTTCTGCGCTGTACCGGTGACGCGCGTTCTGCGATCGTTCCGGCCATGAACGTGTTTCCCGGCGTCGCGACTGTCGCGGCGCACACGCCGGCCGATCGGGACCGGTTCCTGGATCTGGTGCGGTTGTCCTCGCTGCTGGTGGTCGTCGCCGGGCACTGCCTGATGCTGACGGTGGTGCTGTCCGGCGATCGGGTGGAGTTCGGCAACGTGCTCGCCGATCTGCCCGCTCTGCAGGCGCTGACCTGGGTGTTGCAGGTGCTGCCGCTGTTCTTCTTCGCGGGCGTGGCCGCGGGTGCGCGCGGCATCGTGGCGGGGACCTCGTGGGGCGGGTGGCTGTTCCGGCGCACGCAGCGGCTGGTGCGTCCGCTGGGGTATTTCCTGGTGGCCTCGGCCGTGCTGGTGACGGTGGCGCAGCGGCTGCTGCCACCGGGCTGGCAGCGTCCGCTGGCGGTGACCAGCGTCCAGCTGCTCTGGTTTCTCGGCGTCTACCTGGTGGTGCTGGCCTGCACCCCGGCGCTGGCGGCACTCGTCACGACCGGTCGCCGGATGTTTGCCACCGTCGGCGCGCTGGCGCTGCTGGCCGCGGTGATCGATGTGGTGCGGTTCACCGGCGGCCCGGCCGAGCTCGGTTATGTGAACTTCCTCGTCTGGTTGATCCCCGCGGTGCTCGGCATCGGGTATCTGCGCGGAGTGCTCGCCCGGCGCACCGCCGCGGTGCTCGCGGGGGTCGTGGTGGTCGCCGATGTGCTGCTGGTGGCGCTGGGACCGTACGAACTGAGCCTGGTCACCGTGCCGGGGCAGCGGCTGTCGAATCTGGCGCCGCCGTCACTGCTGCTGGCCGGGCACGCGGTGGTGCTGTGCTGTGCGGCGGTCGCCGCGGCGCCGTGGCTGCGTGGCCTGGCCGCGCGCCCTCGGGTGTGGTGGGTGACGGTGATCGGCAACACCGGCGCCATGACGCTGTACCTGTGGCACATGCCGGTGCTGCTCACCGTCCTGGTGCTCGGCCACCTCGCCGGGTGGCACCGCACCCACCCCGATCAGCCGGGCTTCTGGCTGCTCACCGCGGCCCAGCTCGCGCTGACCGCCCTGGGCACCGCCGTGCTGTTCCTCGCCCTGCGCGGTCTGGAGAACACCCCGCTGCGCTGGTGGGACGACGCGGTGCGACCGGTGCGCGGCGGCTGGTCGGCGGCGACGGTGCTCGCGGTGATCGCGGCGGGCTGCGCGCTGCTGCAGGCCACCCGTTTCGGGATCACCGCCGAGGGCGCGCGCTGGCTGGCCTGCGCGGCGCTGGGCCTGCTGGTCGCGCGCGTGCTCACCCGCGCGCGACCGGCCGGACTCAGCCCTTCGACGGACGCCGCTGCGGCTTCGGCGTGACCGTGCCCTCGGCCAGCCTGCGCGCGCTCACCAGGAACGCCGTGTGCCCCTGCATGCGGTGTTCCGGACGCACGGCCAGGCCCACCACGTGCCAGCCGCGCACCATCGACTCCCACGAGCGCGGCTCGGTCCAGCACTCCTGCTCGCGCAGCGCCTCGACGACCTTGGACAGCTGGGTGACGGTGGCCACGTAGACGATCAGCACACCACCGGGCACCAGCGCCTTGGACACCGCGGGCAGCGCGTCCCACGGCGCCAGCATGTCCAGCACCACCCGGTCGACCTGCGGGCCCTCGTACTGCGCCACGTCGGCCACGGTCAGCGACCAGTTGTCCGGGCGCCCGCCGAAGAAGGTCTCCACATTGCGCACGGCGTGCTCGGCGTGGTCGTCGCGGATCTCGTAGGAGATCACCTCGCCCTCGGGACCGACCGCGCGCAGCAGCGAGCAGGTCAGCGCGCCCGATCCGGCGCCGGCCTCGAGCACCCGGGCACCGGGGAACACATCGCCCTCGTGCACGATCTGGGCGGCGTCCTTGGGGTAGATCACGGCCGCGCCGCGCGGCATCGACAGCACGTAGTCGACGAGCAGCGGGCGCAGCGCCAGGTAGGGGGTGCCGTTGGTGGACTTCACGACGGTGCCCTCGTCGGTGCCGATGAGGTCGTCGTGTTTGATGCCACCCCGGTGGGTATGGAATTCCTTACCCTCCTCCAGCAGCACCGTGTAGAGGCGCCCCTTGGCATCGGTCAGCTGCACGCGGTCCCCGATGGTGAACGGACCGGTTCGTCTGGCCGTCATGGATCTCCATTTCTCTCGGAAGGAAACCTTCAGCCTGCCAGGCTGCGTGATCACCGCACGCACGGGGTGACCGCGACCGGGTGGGTCGCGATCGCGCGCTCGGTGTCGGTGGGTGCCGATACCCTGCGGGGTATGTCAGCACCGGTGCCTGTTTCCCTCGCCGACGACCCCGCCGATGCCCCGGCACGGCGGTCGCGCCCGGCGCTGTCGCCTTCGCGGGCAAGCGATTTCAAGCAGTGCCCGTTGAAGTACCGGCTGCGGGCGATCGACCGGATCCCGGAGCCGCCGTCACGGGCCGCGGTGCGCGGCACGGTCGTGCACGCGGTGCTCGAGGATCTGTTCGGATTACCAGCCGAGCAGCGGCATCCGGAGCACGCGGCCGCGCTGGTCCCGGCCGCGTGGGAGCGGGTGCGGGCCGGGCGTGAGGGTCTCGACGAACTGGTCGCCGAGGGCGGGCCGGAGGCGCTGTTCGCGGAGGTGCGGCGGCTCGTCGAAGGCTATTACGAGCTCGAGGATCCGCGACGCTTCGAGCCGGAGTCGCTCGAGGAACGGGTCGAGGTGGATCTCGACGGTGACGTGCCGCTGCGCGGTTTCGTCGACCGCATCGATGTGGCGCCGTCGGGTCTGCTGCGGGTGGTCGACTACAAGACCGGCCGCTCCCCCGGTCCGCTGCACGAGGCGCGCGCGCTGTTCCAGCTCAAGTTCTACGCCCTGGTGATCCTGCGGACCCGCGGCATCGTGCCCGCCCAGCTGCGCCTGATCTACCTGGCCGACAAGATCCTGCTCACCTACGCGCCCGACCGCGAGGAACTCGACCGTTTCGAGCGCATTCTCACCGCGCTGTGGCAGGCGATCCTGGAGGCGGGCCGCACCGGCGACTTCCCGGCCCAGCGCAACGCGCTGTGCAAGTTCTGCGATTTCAAGCCGCTGTGCCCGGAGTACGGCGGGACGCCGCCGCCGTATCCCGGCTGGCCCCGGCACAATCCGGAACCTGTCGTCCTCGGCGTGCCGGAGGTGCGGCCCGCCGAGGACACCTGAGCCGACCGGATCAGACGGTGAAGTCGTGGAACAGCAGCACCGAAAGGCCCAGGCCCACCACCAGATTCACCACCGCGGCCGAACCGAACACCACGATCGGCCGCCAGCCCGCCTCGCGCAGGCCGCGCACCGAGAACTCCAGGCCGATGGAGACGAAGGCCAGGATCAGGAACCAGGTGCGCAGGTCGTTGACCACGGCGATGTGCGCCGCGCCGGTGGCCTTGTCGACCGACTGCAGGTACAGCGTGCCGATGACCGAAGCGGCCAGGAAGCCGAGCACGAATTTCGGGAACCGGGCCCAGAATTCGCCGAGGCGCGGCCGCGCCGCACCCGGGGTGCGTTCCACCCGGAAGGCGAACCAGGCGGTCAGCGCGATGGCGACGATACCGATGAGCGCGTTCTGGGTGGTCTTGACGATGGTCGCGATCTTGAGCGAGTCCTCACCGGTCAGCGCGCCCGCCGCCGCGACGGCCGCGGTGGTGTCGATATTGCCGCCGATCCAGGCGCCCGCCACCGCGTCGGAGAGCCCGAGCACGTCGGCCAGCCAGGGCAGCAGGAAGATCGAGGGCAGGGCGAAGATGATCACCAGCGAGGCCGCGTAGGCGATCTGCTCACGCCGGGCCTGCACCGCGCCTGCCGCCGCGATCGCCGCGCTCACGCCGCAGATCGACACCGCCGAGGACAGCAGCGCCCGCAGTTTGTCGTCGAGGCCGAGCAGGCCGCCGAACCACCAGGTGAAACCGAACACCAGGGTGATCAGGGCCAGTGCCTGCACGATCGCCGGGGCCGCCGCGGTGACCAGGATCTTCAGGTTGATCGACGCACCGAGCAGGACCACACCGGTCTTGATGAAGAACTCGGTGCGGAATCCGGCCGAGAGCCGTTCGCGCAGGCCCAGTTTGGTGAGGATCACATTGCCGGCCAGGCCGATCGCGATCGCGTACACCGGATACTCGACCGTCTTGGCGACCCGCTGGAAGGGGGTGTCCACCGCCCACTGCGGCACCTGGGTGTCGAACAGCCTGGTCAGCGCGCCGAGTGCGAGCACGACCAGCAGGCCGGTCACGACATCGGCGGCGGTCGGTCGCGGGTTCGCCTGCAGCGCGGCGGTTTCGGAGGTGGTCTTCGGCTCGCTCATCACGGCACCAGCCAGTCCGGGATCGCCCCTGTCAGGACGAGCGCGAGCAGGGCCAGCCCGACGACGGTCGCCAGCCAGTCCTCGTTCCAGGTGAATGTGCTGCCCGGCCGCGGCTCGGGTTGTGTCTGGGACACGGTGACTCCTTGCTGTTCCTCATCGAGAAACGCAAGGTAACAACGGGTTTCTCCCAGCACACGGATTGCGTTCACCCTGAACGGATCTCCCCCACCGCCACCGCCCCCGAGCCCGGCCACCGTCACCCCGATGGCCGGGCCCCCTCCGAGTCAGCCGTTACCGGAAGCAGACCCCACCCCACCGGGCGCCCGCACCCCGGGCCGCTTGAATCCGGACTTCATGGCCAGACCCTTCGCCGCGACGGTCGGCTTGGTTTCGGTCGGGGCCGAAGCCTGGGCCGCGGGGGCTTCGACTGCCGGGGCAGCGTCAGCCTGCGGAGCGGCGGTGGCGTCCTCGGCCGGGGCCGGGGTTTCCGCCGGTGCTGCCGCGGCCTTCGCGCCAGGGGCCTTGGGGCCGGGGCGCTTGAAACCGGACTTCATGGCCAGACCCTTCGCGGCGACCGTCGGCTTGGTTTCCGACGGAGCCGACGCCGCAGCATCCGAAGCCGGAGCATCCGCGGCCGGGGCTTCGGCCGGGGCGGCATCCGCAGCCGGAGCTGCCGGAGCAGCCGCGGCCTTGGCACCGGGGGCCTTCGCCCCGCCCTTCATGCCGAGCCCGCCACCGGGGGCCTTGGCGCCACCCTTCATGCCGAGACCCTTGACCGGGGGAGCCGTGGTCTCGGCGGCCGGAGCAGCATCCTCGGCAGCGGGGGCCTTCGCACCCGGAGCCTTCGCGCCGCCCTTCATGCCGAGCCCGCCACCGGGTGCCTTCGCGCCACCCTTCATACCCAGGCCACCACCGGGTGCCTTCGCGCCACCCTTCATACCCAGGCCCTTGGCCGGAGCAGCCTCAGCAGAAGCAGCCTCGGCCGGAGCGGCTTCGGCCGCAGGTGCCTTCGCACCCGGCGCCTTGGCAGCACCCTTCATACCCAGACCACCACCAGGCGCCTTGGCGGCGCCCTTCATACCGAGACCGCCACCGGGAGCCTTGGCGGCACCCTTCATGCCCAGACCGCCACCGGTCGGAGCGGCCTTCGGAGCCGCCTCAGCAACCGGCTCGGGCTCGGGTTCGGGCTCCGGTTCCGGTTCGGGTTCGGCCTTGGGCTCCTGGATGACCACCAGATTCGCCGACAACTCCGCCGCGTCCACCCGCGTGATCGAGTCCAACATCAACTGCGCGACATCGACGACCTCGACACCCTCGCCCTGGCCCTGCTCCTGACGCGCGGTCACACCATCGGTCAACATCACCCGGCAGAACGGGCAACCCGTCGCGATCTTCGTCGGATTCGTCGACAGGGCTTCATCGACACGATCGACATTGATCCGCTTACCGAGCTGTTCTTCCATCCACATCCGCGCGCCACCGGCACCACAACACATCGACCGCTCACC
>NZ_JBSGDP010000110.1:0-9000 GCF_053602435.1 Nocardia sp. NPDC004415 | reverse complement strand
GAACGTCGCACCGACATCCACTACGGATTCCTGAATCTTGGTGCGGCACTGATCTGTTGGCGACGACTCAGCAACCGAACCCGATAGGGGCTCTAATAAGCGGAGGCGACAAAAAAGAAAGATGCCGCCCAGGAACAAAAGTTCGAGGACGGCACCTGGCCTAAATCCACACCCGCCCCGCAGGGGCGAACGGTTCGATTATATCAATATTCAACTGTCTTTGTAATTATGTTTGTATCCACCCGAATCTTATACGAATTCCGAGCACCAAAGCCTACCGAGCGGTGAACAAGACCCAGGGGGAGGGTTACCCCCGTGGGGTGAATGCGTTTACCCAACGATCGGATTCTTCGCCCGTGCTGTTCGATCCCGCGTATGGATTCGGCTCGGGGCGTCGAGGACCAAGCCCGAATTCCTGAACAGCCGTGTCTACAGCTTCCGCGACTTTCCCGGAATCCACGGTGCCGTCACCGGTCAGCAATCCAGATAGCCCGGATTCTCCCCGACTGGCCCAGAAAGCCTTCGCGGTGATCCTGTCTCCAAGCGCGGATTCGACGGCGGCCTTTTGCAGGTTCTCGACCACACCACCGAGTCGAGCGACCTCGCCCTCGGCCTCACGCAATCGAACCCGGTACCGCGCTGCCTCGCGATTCGGCGACTCGTCAGCATGACCGGCAGACCCGGTCGTATTCGTGCCTAGGTTCGATCCTCGCGCCTGTTCGTCGTCATCGTGAGTCGTGACCGCATCGGCGCTGTTCAGATCGTCCTGGCCGCCTGTCTTACTTGTGTTCATCGCTGCACCATCCACCGGTCTCGGAATAGGCGTCGTCTACCACCAGGCGAACAGCACGGCGATACTCCTCACGCTCGTCTCTCATCTTCTTGATCTGATCCCGCAATTCCTGCGCATCGGCAGCCTCGCGCTGCACCTCTGCCCGCAGTTCACGGTTGCGCTGTCGTTCGTTGACCAGCGCGCGCATCCCTCCGGAACCCAGCGGTTGATCCTGTGGCGCGGTCATGCGATCACCCCCGACAACACGCGCAGAGCGTCGCGTACCTGAGCCCGATTGCTGAGCAGCACGGCGACCTGTCGTTCCAGTTCGGCGATGCGCGTCCGCAGCTGCTGCTCGGTGGTCAGGCGTGTCTGCGTTCGAGCACGTGACACACCGCCATCCCTTGGTGCCTGATGCTTCAGTCGGCTGTCCATACCTCTCACACCTCCACCCAGACAAGCGCACCGGTATCGGGGTCCACAATCTCGACAACCCGAACAGGCGGCAACACTTCCACCGACACGACCTGAGCCCCGTCCATCACCGGGACCGGCTCGACATCGGCGACAGGTTCCACACCCGCCTGAGTGACGTACGCGGTACCGACGTATCCGCGGTCATCCCACTTTGTTGCCGGGTGCTTGATCCGGACGCCGCGAACATGGTCGGGCAGTTTGCCTCGACCGTCCGCGCTGAACTTGAGAGCGTCGTACGCACCCACCTTCGGATTCTCCTGCATGAGCAGTTCGTCCAACTTATTGATAGACATATCCTCAACCTTTCCTTTTGAGAGTGCGCCGGGTGTCATGAGAAAGGGACACTCCCCGAAGCTCCGACTCTTCGGAGACATGTCGCACAACACCCGGCGACGATTTCGACAATACGTGACCACACCCGCCCGCAATCAGATTCTGATCTGAACAACTAGTAAACGGGTTTGTCGCGCGCGCGTAGTCGCTACCCAACTCACCGTCACAGCGGCGCACAATTACCGTACTTGTGACGGTACGTGTTACGGGTCCTGGTACGGGAATTGATACGGGACAAAATCCCCTCTGACGTGCATATATACTGTTACTACGGTAAGGGACATTAAGAAGAGGCGTACGGAGCACTGTGACGCCTACCGTCACAGACCCGTCACAACTACCGTTCGGCGTCACGGTCGGTAGTACCTTCCATGCTCGTCCCGAATCAGCCGTGGCGTTCTCGCTCGCCTCGCTCGATGCACGCATGCCCGCACAGCCGACGACGCTTTACGCCCGTCGAAATGCTGAATTATGTCGCTGATCTTCTTGTGGTCGGTTCCGACGAATTCGAGAATCTCTTTCAGGGTGTCGGCATTCGACTTCAGAGGCTCAGCCCCGGATACGGTCCACGTCAAGTCCTTGTACTCGACGTTCCACCAATTCTCTTCCATCTCACGAGCCGTCAGCTTCATCTTGCCCTCGGTCGAGTTCCTCTCGCGGTCGAGGGTGATCAGCACATCCGCCGCAGCGCTCAGGCCCTTGGTGCCCGAGATCTGATCAACGAAGTCGGTTTCTTCGCCCTTCTTGGTGTGATGAGCGATGACCACAGCGCAGTCGTGCGCATGAGCGAGATCCGACAGCCCTTTGATCAGCAAGTAGTCGACTCCCCACCGGTTGTTGCTCGAGGTTGGACCCCCGTTCTGAAACGCGGCGAGGGTGTCGATGACCACCAGTCCCGTATCCGGGTGAGCATCGAGGTACTCGCGCAGTCGCTCGATCCCTCCGTCTTGCTGAGACGGCCACTCCGTGTAGAACTGGATGTTGAGACCCTGATCCACCTCGTCCTGCTGCGACATGATGCGCGACTGGATCGCACGAGCACCGCCACCTTCGAGGTAGATGTAGAGGACCCCGGCGGCTTTCGTCTCGAAGTGCCCAAACACCTCGCGACCAGATGCGACGGCAACCACCAGATCGAGCAGCCAGAACGATTTGCCCACTTTTGGTGATCCGGTCAGGATTACAACGCCATTCGCGATGAGATTACGAACCTTGTATTTGAGCGGCGCAAACCGCATAGTCATCAGCTCCTGAAATGTCCAAGCGGTCTTTGTATTGCGCTTTGTGTTATGATCACTGTTACCTTCATCGGGGGTCGCCATCTGGGTCGTCCCGCCCTTCTCCCGGGACGATTCAGGTGGCTTCTTTTCGGCCTCGTGCTTGCCCCAGCACCGATGGAAATCCGCCGCCCGTTCCGATCGCGTCCACTTGGTCTGAATCGGCGTGTAGTAGTTCACCGAGATGTAGAGCGCCTGCCTTTTCGTGAGTCGTCCTCTCCGAACTTCCTTGTATAGCTCGCCCACGAAGTCGTAATGACGTGCGCCGCGCCTACTACCGTCCCCATCGTCAGGGTCATACTCGACCTGTTGCCGAATCAGTCGCGGTACCGCCCCCCAGGCGATTTCCTCGGCGTCTACTAGCTCGTCGTCACGCGATACGTCCGGCGGTGCGTCATAGTCGCTCAGGATCGCCCTCAGCGCCTCGACCGTCGTCCCTACGCCGACGCGCATGACCGCAACTTCGGCAGGTGGGTCGTACTTGGTGTTGAGCGACCCGATGATGCGCAACGGGCCGTGTGGTTCGCACTTGCCGCCCTCGGTGATTCCGCAGGCCGAGTACAGGTGTTTCGCCAGATCCCACAGCTCGTCGTGCTCGACATCCCGATCCAGCTTCACCTTGACGTGGAAGTGCCCAGGGGAACCGCTGGCAACGAGAGTCGCGCCAACCTGATCGAGTAGACCCCAGGCTTCGTCGGACAGGTTCGTGTCGTCCACCTCGAAACTGAGGACATCGGACGGCACGGTTCGTGTGCGTGACTTCCCCACACACAGCGACGTGGGCTTGTAGACGCAGTGCCCGGCCTCTGCTTGCTGCTTTATGTAGGTCGCCGCTGTCGAGCGTTCGCGCGGCCACTCGAAGAACCGTTCAGGCGTGTGGTAAGTACCTTTCTGCTTCGGATCTTCGAGATCGCGGTCATAGACGTAGCCCACGCACACATACCCAAACCGGCGCCCGTAATCCGAGTCCAAGTCCTTGAGTATCGCAGTGCGCGCGAGGGGCGGTGCTGTCATGCCTGCGCCTCCAGTCGGTCGATATAGTCATTGATGGACTGCGCGGTGACAAACGAGCGTCGCCCGACATTTACCTTCTTCAATTCTCCGCGATTGATCAGCGCATACACGGTAACCTTGGAAATTCCCCCGAGGTACACAGCCGCCCTGCTGATCGGGATCAGTCGCCTAATTGCTTGAGACATTTACAAGTTCCTTTCGTCGTCGTTCGTTGTCTTGTGTTCGACATTAACGACTGACAACTTCTCGTCCATTTGCCGAGAATTGCACTAGTCAGGAAAGGATCCACATTTCCGCACGACAAAGCCCCATGGGTTATGAAATGTGATCCGCATCACTGACAATAGTCACATGTGCCGATTACCCGCACCGTTCGCCGTGCGTCGATACGCGCATACAAGTGAGTTGGGGCACCAAGGGGCCCGGTAGGGGTGGATATGACCACACCCACCGAGCCCCGATTTGGGGCAGCTACTCCACGTCTGGGATGAGACTAATGTGGTGCTTATTCTCGCAGCGCGCCATCAGGAAATCCCAGCCGTAGGAAACCCGGTCTAGTAGGGCCCCGCACAGAGGGCATCCCACTGCCATTGCGTCCCCCAGTCGATCCTCCAATACCTCAAAGACAGTTTTCCGCAAGGAAACTTCCAGGTTCTCGTCCATCGCGATGCCTCCATCTCGTGCCTTGCTCGTCTAGGCTCGTTCATCCAAGGTTGCCGAGGTTCGCCCCTGTCTGAATAGTGAAGGACGGTGCCATCTGATGACACATTTTTCCGGGCCCGACGGGACCGAGGCTGACGTACGTTGGAGTACAGCTATTCGAGATGGAGTTCCCGATTATGTTGAGCTGACTATCTACAGAAAGACCTGCAAGGTCGAAGTTCAGATCGAGCATGGGCAAGTATCACGAGTGACGTTCAGCGGCGAGGTCCACACCACCGACCTCCGTGCGATCACCCTCGATACGTGGGTCTACGAGGCTCTGTCCCGAGTTGCGGTTGAACCTCACGGCGAAGACGAGTATGTGCGGCACGTAAGAACGCGCCCGACGAGCAAAGCAAGAAAGGTCGCCTCACAGGCTCAGGCGGGCATGCCAGAGCGGCATCGAAAAGTCGCCGAGCTGTTCCCGAGCGGGGGCTATGAAGCTGTGGCACAGCACTTCTCGATTAGCCGACGAGCTGCGATGTCTTATGTTGACGACGCACGAAAAGCGGGATACAAACTACCTAGGAGACCTCGTGGCAGGCCGAAGAGGAAACAGTGAAGGGTCGATAACCACACGACCGAATGGCACCTTTCAGGGGCGAGTTCGATACACCGATCCGATCACGGGTAAGAGAGTTCGACAGTCCGTCTACGGCAAGACATCTCAAGAGGTGCGCGACAAGATCCGCGCGATCAACGATCGAGTCGCCGAGGGGTCGCCCGCGAAGGACGCCAAAGACACTGTGGCGGTGTGGGTCCAGCGATGGCGCGAAACATCACTGCTCGCGTCCAACCGCACCGAGACGACCAAGCAGGGCTACGCGCGGGTGTGCCGAACTCACATCGAAACGGGGACTCTCGCCGAGATGCGGCTCGACCGATTGCGGCCGTCCGACATCGAGGAGTGGGTGGTGGATCAACGAAAGCGGTACGCGCCCAAAACCGTTCGACTCGCGTACACCGTCCTACGCGCGGCACTCGACGGTGCGACACGTGACGGGTTGATGGCGCGTAACCCGGCTACCAAGGTCCCTCGCCCTCGCGCTGAGGCAAACGAAGCAGTATCTTTGACCCCTGAGAACGTCCGCAAGGTCCTGGAAGGCGCTCGTCGCAGTCGCTACTACGGCGCGGTGCTTCTACTCGCTCACACCGGCCTCAGGCGCGGCGAAGCATGTGCGTTACGTTGGGCGGACATCGACTTCGACAAGCGCGAACTGTCAGTGAAGCGCACTCTGTCACTCATCGACGGGGCCCACACACTCACGGCACCGAAGACCAAGCGGTCACGTCGTCGCGTGCCGATGTCCGATGAACTCGTCGAGGAGTTGAAGCGAGTTCGGTTGCGCCAGAAGCAAGAACGTCTCCGTGCTGGCGATCAGTGGTGTGGTCACCACGAGATGGTGTTCACGAACCAACTCGGCAACTACTTCACTCCACAGAACCTACTGCCCGTCGTACGTGCGGCCGCGATCAAGGCGGGAGTCCCTGACGCGGAATCGGTCGGACCCCACACACTCCGGCACTCTGCGGCCACTGCTTGGCTCGAGGCTGGCATCCACATCAAGGCGGTTGCCGACCTGCTCGGGCATTCCTCGATCGCGATCACTGGTGACCTGTACGGGCACACCACACAGCACCAAGCTCGGAGCGCCGTCGATGCACTCGCACTAGCGCTAAGGGCGTAAACAAAGGGCCTATCTGACGATTTCGGCGGTACAAAAACACCCGCTGACGTGCAGGTATCCCCTGATCAGTGTTCACAACCTGCGGTTTTGTGTTGTTGCCCGCGAACGTGACGACACGATGGCGAGCACGTCGGCGCCGTACTGCTCGATCTTCTTCGCGCCGATGCCAGCGATCGAGGCCAGCGCCGCGTCGTCGGCGGGCAGTTGTTCGGCGATCGCGGTGAGCGTGGTGT
Source organism: Nocardia sp. NPDC004415 (assembly GCF_053602435.1). Lineage (NCBI taxonomy): Bacteria > Bacillati > Actinomycetota > Actinomycetes > Mycobacteriales > Nocardiaceae > Nocardia > Nocardia sp. NPDC004415. Next base: position 2,504 of record NZ_JBSGDP010000110.1, on the reverse strand, counting down.
CGGTGAACACGACGAACTCGCGCACCCGCAGCACCTCGGCCTTCTCGGCCCGCCACTCCTTCAGCGCGTCGAGCAGATCCTGGTCGAGTTCGGCCGGGCAGCGCCTGCACCGGCCGAGCATGGTGGCGTAGGTGCCGATCAGCGGCTTGGCGCAGACCCGGCACAGCGGGCGTTTGCCGTCGTCGTCCCTGCCGCCGGTGGCGGTGGTCGCGATCCGCGAGGCGGGTGATTCGTCGGGGACCAGACCGGTGAGGAAGCGCGAACGTCTGCGCACCCGCCTGCCGCCTTCGGTGCGCGCCAGCGCCCAGGAGATGGTCAGGTGCTCGCGGGCCCGGGTGACACCCACGTAGAGCAGCCTGCGTTCCTCCTCCAGCGCCGCCTGGTCGGTGGCCTTCCCGTCGTCACCGAGGACGTGCTGGATGGGCAGTGTCCCGTCGCTGACGCCGGCCAGGAAGACCGCGTCCCATTCCAGGCCCTTGGCCGCGTGCAGCGAGGCCAGGGTGACGCCGTCGACGGTCGGCGGGTGTTTGGCCTCGGCGCGGGTGGCCAGTTCACGCAGCAGGCCGGTGAGGTCGATCTCCTCGTCGTGGCCGACGAGTTCCTCGGTGAGCTGCACCAGGGCCAGCAGCGACGACCAGCGTTCCCTGGCCTGGGCGCCCGCCGGTTCCTCGGCGGTGAGCCCGACCGGCGCCAGCGCGGCCCGCACCAGGGTGATCAGCTCCGCGCCACTTCGCGCCTCGTCGGGCAGGTCGTCGCGCGCTTCGACCTGCCGCAGTGCCAGGACCGCCTGCCGCACCTCCGGTCGCTGGAAGAAGCCCTCGCCGCCACGGACCTGGAAGGGGATCTCGCGTGCGCTCAGCGCGCGTTCGAACGGTTCGGACTGGGCGTTGATCCGGTAGAGCACCGCGATCTCGGCGGCGGGCGTCCCCGCGGCGATCAGTTTCTTGATGCGCGCCGCGATATCGGCGGCCTCGGCGGGCACGTCGGGATACTCGGCGAATTCCGGTTCCGGGCCGTCGGGGCGCTGCCCGATCAGCGCCAGCCGGGTGCCCGCGATCCGGCCGCGCGCCGCGCCGATCACCCGGTTGGCCAGCGACACCACCTGCGGGGTGGAGCGGTAGTCGCGTTCGAGCCGGATGACGGTCGCGTCGGGGAAGCGGCGGGAGAAATCGAGCAGGTAGTCGGGGGTGGCGCCGGTGAAGGAGTAGATGGTCTGGTTGGCGTCACCGACGACGGTGAGATCGTCGCGGTCGCCCAGCCAGGCGTCGAGCACGCGCTGCTGCAACGGGGTGACGTCCTGGTATTCGTCGACGACGAAGCTGCGGTACCGGCCGCGGAACTCGTCGGCCACCGCCGGGTAGTCCTCGAGCGCGGCCGCGGTGTGCAGCAGCAGGTCGTCGAAGTCGAGCAGCAGCCCGTCGGCGGAGGTCTTGGCCGACTCGTAGCCCGCGTACACCTGGGCGACCCTGCTCGCCTCGGCCGGGATGTCGCGATGATGGCGCGCGGCGGCGGCCCGGTAGTCCTCGGGGGCGATGAGCGAGGCTTTGGCCCATTCGATCTCGCTGAGCAGGTCGCGGATCATCTCCGTCGCGGTGCCGAGCCCCGCGCGGTGCGCGGCCTGGGAAACCACCGGGAACTTGCTGTCGAGCAACTGCCACGGCACATCGCCGACCACCTGCGGCCAGAAATAACGCAGTTGCCGCAGCGCGGCGGCGTGGAAAGTGCGCGCCTGGACCTGCCCCGCCTCGCCGCCGAGCCCCATCGCGCGCAGCCTGCCGCGCATCTCCCCCGCCGCGCGGGCGGTGAAGGTGACCGCGAGCACCTGATCGGGCTTGACGTGCCCTCCGGCGATCAGATGCGCGATGCGGTGGGTGATCGTCCTGGTCTTGCCGGTGCCCGCGCCGGCGAGCACACACACCGGCCCCCGGGGCGCTCGCACCGCGGCGGCCTGTTCCGGGTCGAGGACGCTGAGATCGAGTGCTGGCACGCGCACCATCATGACAGCGCCCGCCGACAACCCGCCGCCGCGCCCGCTCCCCGGCCCCGCCGTCCGGTCAGGAACACCACGACCACCTCGCGCGTTGCACATCGCGTGACTGAAGCAACCCCCGATCTGACGATGTACTCGACCACCTGGTGCGGCTACTGCCGCCGCCTCAAGACCCAGCTCGACGAAGCGGGCATCACCTATCAGGTGATCGACATCGAAGACGACCCCGCCTCGGCCGAGTTCGTCGGCAGCGTGAACAACGGAAACCACGTGGTCCCCACCATCAAGTACCGCGACGGCTCCACCGCCACCAACCCGTCGCTGGCCCAGGTCAAGCAAGCCCTGGCCGCCCAGGCGTAGTCACCCGGCAAACGCGCACACGAGTAGGTCCGCGGCCCCGACACGCCCCCGCCCAACCCAGCCCCGCACGACCCGACCTCGAGGAGGGTCCGTTCGCGGCCCGGCCCGGCGGTCAGGTGCCGCGGCGTAGGCGACGAAGGAGCAAGCCGCGGCA
>NZ_JBSGDP010000109.1:0-9176 GCF_053602435.1 Nocardia sp. NPDC004415 | reverse complement strand
TACGTGCGAGGCGTACGACGGTGGTACTCGCAGACGGCTGGGTAGTGGGGTGTTGGTGGATCCCCCTGGTCGGGCTCGTCGGTGACGACCATCGAACGGCCGGGGCCGGGGTGGCGAGACAGCGGGTCATCTCGACCGCGTGAGCGGTCACTCCGCGGGAAGTGCCTGGTCCGAGAGTGAACGTCTGGTGCGGGAGCCGTGCGGCTCGTGGATGACGGCTCGGCAATGGAGACGCCGAGGTGTTGCAGGGTAGGGTGATCCCTACGGTGCGAACAGGTTGTAGCTGTTTCGTACCCAGGCCCTCGGAGAGTGTTGACGCACTCCCGGGGGCCGATCTATGTGCGCGACAGTACCCCCTTGGTAACAGATCAGCAAACAGGTTGGCGTGGTTAGCATCTCGATTCTTGAGGTAGACAAGTCATGGCCTCGCGGCTGGGAGTTGCCGGACATTTCACGGCGCCGGTTCCGTACTGCGAGAGAGGGACACGCGCTTGTCACTCAGAACGCGAGTGCCGACCAGGTTATGTCGATCGGGAAGGGGTAGGCGAAGGTTACGGGGGTGTCGTCGGTCGGTGTCCATTCGCCGACGATCAGGTAGTTCGCCGGACGTAACGGCGTGACACCCTGCGGCAGTTCGGCATGACCGGTCTCGAGCGCGTAGGCGCGGATCTGGGCGATCGAGCTCGTCTCGCGGTGGAGGCCGACCTCCCAGTACCAGGGAATGCCCGCGCCCGCGTAGCGTGCCTTCTTCGCTTCCATGTCGGTCTGGGTGTTCGACGGGGAGAGGACTTCGCCGACCAGGACCGTATCGCCGGCTCGTACGTCGGCGAACGGCGGCAGACATCGGTGCACGAGAAAATCCGGCGTGAGGAAATCGGACTTTCCGGATGTGCCGAGAAAGACGTTAGTCTCGGATTCGACTTCCCAGCACTGCTCGGGGCGGGCCGAGGTCTCGTCGCGAGCGCACCGCTCGATCTCGTTGGTGAGTCTGCGGGTGAACTTCTGGTGCTCGCGCGGGCCACGCCGCAGCCACACGACACGCCCATCCCAGAGCTCGATCTGATCGGCGAGGTGCTCAGGCAGCAGTTCGAGCTCTTCCCAGGTCATGTACTCAGGGAGCTCATGATCCTCCGCGTTCTGCCTGGACATGCTCCTATGCTACCCGCCCGAGGTCCAAGGCCGGGCCCCTCGGCCATGCCAAGGAACTGCCTCATCGTCAGTCGAAGCCCGGCCTGGCAGTCCTCAGGCGGCGTGCGTCCGGGGGCTACTCGGAGTCGTCCTCGCGGCGGCGGAGGAGTTCGTTCACGCTGACGGTGCGGCCCTCGTTGCCCGCGTGGCGACCTTCGTCGTCGGCGGCGGTGCCGCGGCGGGACGACCGCAGCTGGGCCATCCAGTTCTCGATCTCGTTGCGGTTGTCGTCCTGGACGGGCTCGGATTCCGGTGCGGGGGCATCGGATTCGTCCGGAGTGCCGTTCGCTGCGGGTTCCGCCGGAACCGCGGTGAAGCCGTCGGGAGCCTGCCAGCCGCTCGCCTGATCCTGATCGACCGGCGTGCCCGCGTGCTCCCGAGGCAGTGCCCAGCCCACCGGGCCCTGCGGCGGGGTGTCGCTGCGGCGGCCACGGGCGGGCTCGGCGGCACCGTGCCAGGTGTCGGCGGTCTGTGTCGTGGGCTCGGTGGTGCGCGAGGTCGGCTCACCGGTCTCGTCCGCAGCGTTCGGATCGGTGGCGGTGTTCGGCGAGTGGGTGGGATTCACCGGCGAGAACATCGGGTCAGCCGCGAAAGTGTTGTCGGAGAACGACACCGGGTTGCTGCGACCGGTCTCGGACGACGCGTTCGGCTCGGCCTCCGCGCTGTCCGACAGCGAAGCCGATTCATCGAAGTCGGACACGGGCTGCTCGCCGTGGGTGGTCGGTGAGAAGTGCGGTCGGTCCGGAGTCGCCGAGGGGACGTTCGGCGCGAAGGCGGAGAACGGCTGCTCGGTCGGGTTCGCCGGTGCAGGCCGCGCGCCGGGGAGGACCGTCGGCGCCTGGTTGTCGGTGGCAGGCGGCGTAGTGCCAGGGGTGTCGGCGAAGTTCGGGCGGTTGGGGGCCTGCGGGTCGGTCGGCTCGCCGGGGGTGACCGGCGAGAACACCGGGCCGCGGTCTGCTGCCGGGGCTTCGGAGTCGCCGGTCCACGGGGTAGACGGCTCCTGCGGTTCCACCGGGACCGGGGTGCCGAAAATGCCTCGGGCGGGCGGGGTTTCCTGGCCGCCACGCGAGACAGGGGGCCGCGCCGGTGTTTCCGGGTCGGTCGGCACTGAGGAGAGCGGGCGTCGGCCGAGAGGACCTGGAGTCTCCGGGTCTGTGGGTGCCGCGGAGAACGGACTCTGGCTGAGGCGGGGCGATGGTGTTTCCGGGTCGGTCGGCGCCTCGGAGTGGAGGTGCTGGTCGAGGGGGGTTGCCGGGGTCTCCGGGCCTGTGGGTGCTGCGGAGAACGGGCTCCGGCTGAGGCGAGTCGCGGGTGTTTCCGGGTCCGTAGATGTTTCGGAGAACGGGCTCCGGCTGGGGCGCGGTGCCGGTGTTTCCGGGGCGGAGGGTGCCTCGGAGAACAGGTTTCGGCTGGGAGGAGACGCCGGTGTTTCCGGGGCGGAGGGTGCCTCGGCGCGGTGGGCGCCCGGGGTGACCGAGAGGTCGGTGGCCGGGGGGACGAAGGGGGGTTCCTGGGTGGGTTCCTCGTCGTCCGTCGCGCGGGGCTCCGGCTCGGGGGTGGGCAGGGGGGTGAAGCCGCTGAAGGTGCCGCCGGCCGGGGGTTCGGTCGGGCGCGGCTGGGGGGTGATCATGCTCGGGCGCGGCGGGTTGACGATGCCGGGCGGCGTGACGATTCCGGGCGGCGGCGAGCTCGAGGTGCTGGGCCGGGTCGGGGTGACGATGTTGGGTCGCGGCGTGGGTTCGTCGGTGAATCCGGCGGTGCCGGGCGTCGACACCTGCGGGACGGCCGGGTTCTCGCCCCGCGGCGGGACGTATCCGCTGGGCGGCTGCACCTGCTCCGAACCACGCGGCGCACCGGGCGCCTGCGAGCTGGACGCAGGCGAGCCGGGCGTCTGCGAGCCGGGCACGAGTGAGCCGGGCGCGAGTGAGCCGGGCGCGGGCGAGCTGGGTGTCTGCGAGCCGGGTGCGGGCGAGCTGGGCGCAGGTGAGCCGGGATCGCGTGGCGCGATGCCACCACCCGGTTCGTCCGCACCGGCGGACGGATTCCGGGGGGCCCCGATCACGCCGGGGATGTCGTCCGGTCGATGACCGGACCCGATCACACCGTCGGTCCCCGGAGCGGCATGCCCGGCGCCGATGACGCCCGGTCCACCGACCGGACCACTGCCCGGGCGGTCCGTCTCGCCGAATCCGCTGTACCCGTTCGTGTTGCCGGGACGCGCGTCGCCGAAGTCGGCGGTCGAGCCGTTGTGGCCGTTGGAATTCGTTCCGCCACCGGTGTTTCCGGTGGAGCGCGGAACCGGGCGGCCGGGGAGGCTGATCCGGCTGTCGCTCGGCGATCCGGGGCGAACCGTACTGCCGGGCAGGTCGAGACCGGTGTCACCCGGCGTAACCTGTTGTGCTCCAGCGGAACCGGAGTCGGTCGGCGACGAATCGCCGGAATCGGGCAGGTTCAGGCCGGTGTCCGGAGAACCGGTCGACGGCGAGTCGTGCTGTCCCCGATCGCTTTCCGGAGCGTCCGGCTTCACGATCGGGAGGATCTGGGTGGGCTCGCCGGAGTCGGGGGGCGTCGAGCCCGGCTGGACGACCGGCAGCGTGCGGGTCGGTTCGTCGGCGAGCATCGAGGCGCGCGGGCGGGTGGGGTCGGGCGACTTGGCCATGCGCGGGCGCGGGGGCTCCGAATCACCTTCGGTGATCTTGTCGAGGTGCTGGGTGGGCGCCTCGGCTTCGATCTCGGCGACCGTGCGCGGGCGGCGCGGGGTCTTGGCCAGCTTGCTGTCGGGGACCGCCGTCATCTGCATGGTCGGCGGGTCGGTGATCGGGGTGGTCTTCACCAGGTCGACCACGGCGCCCTTCTGGGGTCGCTCGTCGTCGAGGATGGGTTCGCCCATCCCGATCTTCTCCTGGATGCGCTTCATCCACTTCGGCGCCCACCAGCAGTCGTCGCCGAGCAGTTTCATGATCGCGGGCACCAGCAGCATGCGCAGGACCGTCGCGTCGATGACCAGCGCCGCGATCATGCCGTAGGCGATGTACTGCATCATCACCATGTCGGAGAACGCGAACGCGCCGGTCACCACGAGCAGGATCAGGGCGGCGGCGGTGATGATGCGGCCCGTCTGCGCCGTACCGATGCGCACGGCCTCGGTCGTCGACGCGCCTTGCGCGCGGGCCTCTACCATGCGGGAGAGCAGGAAGACCTCGTAGTCGGTCGACAGGCCGTAGATGATCGCGATGATCAGCATCAGCACCGGCGCGCTGATCGGCTGCGGGGTGAAGTTGAGTATCCCGGCGCCGTTGCCGTCGATGAAGATCCAGGTCAGGATGCCCAGCGTCGAGCCGAGGCCGAGCGCGCTCATCAGGGCGGCCTTGATCGGCAGCACCAGTGAGCCGAAGGTCAGGAACATCAGGATGAACGTGCTGAGCAGCACGATCAGGATCATCCACGGCATCAGTTCGAGCAGCGTGTCGATACTGTCGGCCATGAGCGTGGGCTGCCCGGTGACGTACATCGTGACGTTGTCGGGAATCTCGATCGAACGCAGATAGTCGATCGTCGGCTCGGCATTGCCGGTGGGATCGATCAGCGTCGCCGAGGTGCGGTAGATCGTGCGGTCGTCCGGCGGGTTCGACGGTACCGCGAAGGGTTCGACGAGGCCGGGGGCCTGGTTCGCCTGCTTCCAGACCTGGCCGATGGCGTCGGTGTCGGCCTTGTCGCCGTTGTCGACCACGAAGACCAGCTGGATCGGGTCGGTCTTCTTCTGCGGGAAGACCTCGTAGAAGTGCTCGAGCGCGAGGCGGGTGGAGTTGTCCGGCGGCAGGTACTTCTCGTTGATGCCACCGAAGGCCAGATTCTTGACCGGGATGATCAGCAGCAACAGGCCGACCGTCACCGGGATGGCGATCTTGAGCGGGTGCTTCATCACCCAGCGGGTGAGGCGCCCCCAGAAACCGTTCTCGATCTGCTCGGCGGTCTGGGTCTTGCGGAACCGCTTGAGGCCCAGCATGTCGACGCGCGGGCCGAGCACGGCCAGCATGGCGGGCAGGATGGTCACCGCGGTCAGGGCGGCGAGCGAGACCGTCGCGATGGTGCCGTAGGCGACCGAACGCAGGAAGCCCTGCGGGAACAGCAGCACGCCGCCGAGGCTGGCGATGATCATCGTCGCGGAGAACACGACCGTGCGTCCGGCCGTCACCACCGAGCGCCGGACAGCGGCTCTGGTGTCGTAACCCTCGGCCAGCTCCTCGCGGAATCGGCTGACTATGAACAGGCCGTAGTCGATGGCCAGGCCCAGGCCGATCATCGAGACGACACCGGTGACGAAGGAGTTCACGTCGGTGAAGTTGGTCAGCACCATGACCAGGCCGGTGGCGCCGATGATCGTCAGACCACCGATGATCAGCGGCAGCGCGGCAGCCACGATGCCACCGAAGATGAAGAACAGCAGGATGGCGACCGCGGGAAGGGCCAGCACCTCCATGCGTTTGGTGTCGTGCGCGATGGTGTCGTTGAGGGTCACGCCGAGCGGCTGCAGGCCCGAGACCTCCACGTCGACGCCGGGGACGTAGAAGACATCCGCCACGGCCCGGTAGTTGGCCATGATCGTGGTGTCGTTGTCGCCGACGATGGCGATCGAGGCGAAGGCGTGCTTCTTGTCCTTGGAACCGAACGTCGACGGCACCGAGGGCGCGTTGCCCACCTGCCAGTAGGTGCCGTTGATCTTGCTGATCTGGTCGGGGTGTTCGGTGACGGCGGCGTTCAGATTGTCGATGATCTTGCCGCTGAAGGCCGGGTCGTCGATCGTCGTGCCCTCGGGGGCGTTGTACATGACGATCACGTCCGCCATGTGGTCGCGCCCGAACGAGGCGTCGGCGAGTTCCGCGCCCTGCACCGACTCCGAGCCGGGGTCGAACCAGCCGCTCTGGGTCAGCCGGTCACCGAGACCAGTGCCGTAGGCGCCCAGCGCCAGCAGAGCCGCACCGACCACCGCGATGACGGCGAAGCGGAACCGATAGACCAGATCGCCCCAGCGGGTGAACACTTAAGCGACTCCTTGACCAGGGCGAGAAGTGAGTAGCGCCGACAGCGGCCGGAACGGCTGCAGCCAAGCGCCCTCGTCGGGCAGCGAATCGAGGCTCACCCGCGGTAGCGGTTCCCGGAATACGCCCGGGATGTCCTCGAGATCGACGAACTCGAGAGTATCGGAAGTGACGGCCCAACTCGCGTGCTCACGGAATCCGAGCACCTGAGCTGGGATTCCCTTGGCCGCGATGGCTTCCAGCGGCTCGCGGAAGGCTTGTCCGTCGGCGGAGGCGACCATGATGCCGGCCAGGCCGTCGCGCTCGCGCGCCGCGATGTGGGCGAGCATGTCGGCGTCGACGTCGGAGTCCTCGTCGATCTTCGGCTTGGCGAAGACCGCGAAACCCACATTGCGCAACGCCTCCACCCACGGGCGGACCACGTCGGCGGTGCCGGGCGCGATATTGGTGAAGACGGTGGCCTCGGGCTCGACCCGGCTCTTGGTGCCCGCCGAGAGTTCGGCGGTGCGGGCCAGCAGCCAGCGGCCGAGGGCGTCGAAACGGGGGCGATAGGCAGCGGTGGGACGTCCACCGAGGATGGCGCCGAGTCCCATGTCGAGGTTCGGCGCGTCCCAGACGAGCAGGACGCGTCGGACATCGGAGCCGGAACTGCTCAACGCCGCGCTGCCGGTTCCCTGGGCGATATCCGGCATCTCGGTGGCGATCTCACTCACGCTCATCTGTCGATCTTCCCCCATATGAACTCGTTGATGGCGCTACCGGCACGCAGGCCTTTGCCCTCGAACTTGGTGACGGGCCGTTCGAAACCGATCGGCGCGGTGACGCGGCTGGCGGCGCTGTCGCCACCGGTGGTGTCGTTCAGGCCGGTGAACAGCGGTTCCTGCGAGCCTACTGCGAGGATGTGCTCGGCGTAGTCGGCGTGGTCGGTGGCCACGTGCAGCACGCCGCCGGGCTTCAGTCTGCTGGCGATGAGCGCGAAGGTCGGCGCCTGCAGCAGCCGCCGCTTGTGGTGGCGCGCCTTGGGCCACGGGTCGGGGAAGAAGACCCGCACGCCCGTCAGCGACTCCGGGGCAACCATGTTCTCCAGCACATCGACGGCGTCGCCGCGCAGCAGCCGGATGTTACCGATCTCCTCGCGCTCGATCTGCTGGACGAGCTGGGCCAGGCCCGGCTGGTAGACCTCGATGCCGATCAGGTTCAGGTGCGGTTCGGCCTTGGCCATCGCCGCGGTCGCGGTGCCGGTGCCGCAGCCGATCTCGATGACCAGCGGCGCGCTGCGGCCGAACCAGGCGTCGGCGTCGAGCGCCTCGTTGGCGACATCGCGGCCGATCACCGGCCAGGTGCGTTCCCAGGAGGTCTGCTGGTTCGGCGTCAGGGCGCCGCGGCGGGAGCGGAAACTCGTGACGCGCGGGTACAGCCGGGAGCCGGTGGTGGAGCGGCGGCCCGCTTCGTTCGGCATCTCGGACAGTTCGAGGTGCTTCGAAGCGGTGGACGGCGGCTCCGGAACCGACTCGACAGGGTGGTTGGCAGCGTCGTTCACGTCGTCCATTGTCCAGCATGCGCGCGGGTGCGCCGCAGGCGAGTACTGCCGGTGGAAGACGACGCCGCAGATCGGCGGGTCGAGGGCGGGTTGTCGGCCCAGGTCGGCTCGCGGTTCTCCCCCGACCGGCATTGCGCCGATCTGACAGAATGCCCTCTCGACAAGGGGGTGCAGAAATGCCGACAGCCACCGATTCCGTGCAGACACGGTCGCCCGACCAGCTCGACCAGCTGATCTCGGCGCTCCGATCCGGCCGTGGCGGTGACCCGGCCATCGCCGACCGGCTCGCCGCCGCGGTCACCCGCAGGCGCAGGCCGCTCGAGATCCAGGTGGCCGGGCGGGCGCTGAGCGGGCGCACCACCGTGCTGCGCGCGCTGGCGCTGCTCTCGGCCCAGGAGACCGCGCCGGTCGACCAGCCGGAGCTGCCCGATCCGATACTCGACGGCGACCTGGTGATCTACGTGCTCGCCGGTGCGCCGCAGGCCGCCGACCACCGGCTGCTGGCGACCCTGCCCGCCGGGCGCAGCGTGGTGGTGCTCAACAAGGCCGACGCGGTGGGCGCGCGCTGGGGCGAGGCGGTCGCGGCGGCCGAGCGCTACGCGCAGGAACTGAAGCTGCCGATCATCCCGGTGGTCGCCTCGCTGGCCGCGCGGACCAGGTCCGGTGCGGTCGACGCGACCGACCTGAGCGATCTGCGCAAGCTCGCCGAGAGCCCGGAGATCCCGTCGGTGCTGGCCGCCGAGCTGTTCATCGGTTCGGGCCCCGACCAGGACACGCGCCGCCGCCTGATCGAGAACTGGGATCTCTACGGCGTCGACTGCGCGCTCACCGCCTTGCGCGCCGACCCCGAGTTGCCCGCCACCGCGCTGATCCAGATCCTGCACTCCGCCAGCGGCATCGACCCGCTGCACCGGCTGGTGCACCGGCGCTACGAGCAGGTCGAGGCGGTGCGCGGCGGTGAACTGCTCGACGAGCTGACCCGGCTCGCGGCCGCCGCCGTCCCGCTCGACGGTGCGCGCGGCCGCGACATGATCGAGCACTATCTGGCCGGTGACGAGGCACTGTGGGCGGGGTTGTGCGCGGGCCTGGCCTGCCCGGCCGTGGCCCACCTCGCCGCGGGCTACCCGTCCCCGGCCCCCGCCGACGCCGACGAGGCCCTGGCCCGCGCCACCCGCTGGCGCGCCGTCGTCTCCAGCGACATGCCCCCCGCTGCCCGCCGCGCGGCCCTGCGCGTGCACAACGGCTACATCCGCGCCTGGGAACGGATGAGCAGTGCCGGACTCTGACCAGCGCGCGGCCACCCCCGCCGAGGACCAGCCCGCCGCTGCCTCGGCCGCGACGACGACCCCCGCCCCGGCCAGAGCCGAGCCCCAGCCGCCCGCGGCCGCGACCCCCGCCTCGGCCGCGGC
>NZ_JBSGDP010000108.1:0-9737 GCF_053602435.1 Nocardia sp. NPDC004415 | reverse complement strand
CCAGCAGCACCGTGCGGGTGGCCGCGGGCAATCGGAGGACCCGCCCGTGGAAGGCCAGCTGCAGCCGCTGGGTGAGCGCAGGCGGCTGCGTCCCGATCGGCCCCGTGGCACCGATGGTCGACGGAAGTTCCAGCAGCGCCAGCGGATTGCCGCCCGACTCGGTGAGCAGCCGATACCGCTCGGCGGGGGAGAGCCGGACCGGGCCCGTGTCCAGCAGCGCGGCCGCCGCCTCCGGTCGCAGTCCCGGTACCACGAGCTCCGGCAGACCGGGCGCGGGGAAATCTTCGGGGCCGGGCCGGGTGGCGAACAGGATGACCACACCCTCGGCGTCGAGCCTGCGCGCGGCGAACAACAGCGCCTGCGCGCTGGCCCGGTCCAGCCAGTGCGCGTCGTCGATCAGGCACAGCAGCGGACCGTCGGCGGCTTCCTCTGCCAGCAGCGTCAGCACCGCGAGCCCGATCAGCATGCGGTCCGCCGGAGTCCCGTCACCGAGCCCGAAGGCGGCCTCGAGCGCCTCCCGCTGCCGCGGCGGCAACCCCGGGACCAGCGCCATCCCCGGCCGGACCAGCAGATGCAGTGCCGCGAACGGCAATTCGGCCTCGGACTCGATCCCCGCGCTGCGCACCGTCGGAACCCCTTGCGCTGCCGCGTAATCCAGCAGCGCCGACTTGCCGATTCCCGCCTCGCCGCGCAAGACCAGCGCCCCGCTGCGCCCGGCCCGTGCCGCCGCGAGCAGCTCGTCGATCCTGGCCTGTTCGGCGTCGCGTCCGTGCAGCATGCGCACCACGCTAGCGCCGTACCGGTAGCCCGGCCGCGAAAGTACTTATAGGCGACTGATTCGACGACCCCCACCGGCGCCATAACGTAGGTGTCATCGCAGGAACAACCCGCGAAACACCAGCTCAAAGCCTATTTCGGAGGTCGAGATGAACACCGTCGTCGCGCAGTACCTGGAGACCTGGAACACCCGCGAGCCCGGCGCCCGCCGCGCCGCGGTCACCCGCCTGTTCACCGAAGCGGCCCGCTACGTCGACCCGCTGGTGGCCGTCACCGGCCACGCCGAGCTCGAGGCCGCCATCGCCGGCGTGCAGACCCAGTTCCCCGACTGGACTTTCCGCCTGGCGGGCCCGGTCGACGCCCACCACGACCAGGTCCGCTTCACCTGGGGCCTCGGCCCCGCCGACGGCGAGCCCGTGGTGATCGGCTTCGACGTCGCCGTCCTCGCCGGCGGACGCATCGACAGCGTCTACGGCTTCCTCGACCAGGTGCCCGCCACCGCCTGACATCCCCTCTCAGCCAAGGAGTTCCGCCATGACCACCGCCACCCCGTCCCGCCTGTCCGCCCTGGTCGCCGGGGAGAACCTGCTGCCGTTCTCACTGCGCCTGGACGCCGCCGTCACCACCGCCAACGGCCTGGCCTACCTCGCCCTGGCCCAGCCGCTGGAGACCCTGCTCGGCCTGGACGCCGGCCTCGGCCGCGCGATCGGGGTGTTCCTCACGGTGTACGGCCTGGCGGTCGCCGTGATCGGTGCCCGCACCCCGGTCAACCGGCCCGCGACGGCCGCGGCGGCCCTCGGCAACTCGGCCTGGGTCGTGGCGAGCCTGGTGGCCCTGCTCGGCGGCGCGCTGAGCCCGACCACGGTCGGCGCGGTGTGGGCGGTCATGCAGTCGGTGACCGTCGGCGCCTTCGCCGCCCTGCAATACCTGGGGCTGCGCCGCACCCGCTGAACCCCCGGCGAACGCGGGGCCAGCCTCCGGTGGCCCCGCGTCGTCGTGATCAGCGCACCAGCAGCGCGACCGGCAGCCGGGCGAACAGCGCGTCGGCCCTGGCGATCCCCGCGTAGGTGTTGCCGGTCAGCCGGTCGGTCCAATTGCCTTCCGGCAGCGGCAGTGTGGTGTCCAGCCAGCCGGTCGGCGCCAGCCCCACCGAATGCCGGGCCGCCGCGACGATCACCTCCGGCTCCTCCCCGGCGGGCCCGCGACCGTAGGCGACGAACCGGTGCGCGTGCTCGCCGACGGCGTACAGTGGCCGGTACATCCCGCCCACGAAGCACTCCGGCCGCTCCCGGCGCAGCCACAGCGCGTAGGCGACCACCCACATCTTCGCGGCGCCGGTGGTATCCAAGGTCGGTGTGTCGGTGAGGGATTGGAGCATCCCCGCGCGCACCGCGAAATTGACCGGCCGCCGGTTGTCCGGGTCGACCAGCGAGTCCTCCCACAGCTCGGTGCCCTGGTAGATGTCCGGAATCCCGGGCCCGCACAGCTGCAACAGCTTCTGCGCCACCGCGTCCGACCAGGCGTGCGGGGCCAGCTCGTGCGCCAGATCGCCGATCCCGGTGCCCACCGGCCCGTCGATCACCGCGTCCAGCCAGCCGTGCACCGCCGACTCGAACGACGCGTCGGGCTCCTCCCAGGAGGTCTTCACCCCGGCCTCGCGCATCGACTTCTCCGCGAACAGATGCAGCCGATCGCGCAGTCCCGGCACCGACGACGCGGGCCGCCCGTCGGCGGGCCACACCCCGAACATGTTCTGCAACAGGAACAGTGCCGTCGCCCCGTCCGGTGCGGGGGTTGTCTCCAGCCAGCCGCGCACCCGCAGCGCCCACACATCGGCCACCTGCGAGAGCACCCCGATCCGGGCCCGCACATCCTCGCCGCGCTTGGTGTCGTGGGTGGACAGCGTCGTCATGGTGGCGGGCCAGCGCTGCGCGCGTTCACTGTTGGACAGGTGGAAGTCGTTGATCGAATGCCCGAACCGCGCCGGATTCCCGCCGACCTCCTGCAGCGACACCAGCCGCGCGGCCTGATAGAACATGGTGTCCTCGACCGACTTCGCGGTGATCGCCCCGCACACCTGGGAGAACCGCGTGGCCGCCTCACCACCCACCGCCAGCGCGGTGACCAGCACCGACAGCGGCGCGGTCAGCTCGGCATTGCGCTTCTCCACCTCCGCGACCACCGCCGCGGTGATCCCCGCCAGCGGCGCGTAGTCCACCCGGTAGACCGGCATGAACGCCAGCACCTCGATGGTCGCGTTGCTCACCGAGAGCGTGTCGAAACTGCCCGCGTTGCCGTCGCGTTTGATCGCCGCGACCAGCCGCCGGATCTCCGGCGCCAGAATGGTCTCGGCCACCGCGCGTTTGATCCGGTGCTCGGTCTCGCCGAACCAGGCGCGATCGCTGCCGTGCCCGGCGACCTGCTGGGACAGCTCGGTCAGCGGTGCCTCACCGGTGGGATCGAGCAGTACCCCGCCGAGGTCGGCGAGCGCGTCGTAGCCGGTGGTGCCGTCGACCGGCAGCGTCGCGTCGAGGGGTTCCCGGTTGGCCAGGATCTTCTCCACCAGCAGCAGCCGCTGCGGCCCGATCAGCCTGCGCAGCCGGGTGAGATAGGCGCTCGGATGGGCCAGCCCGTCCGGATGGTCGACCCGCACCCCGTCGATCAGATCGTGCTCACACCAGGCCGCCAGCTCGCGGTGCGTCGCCTCGAAGACCTCCGGGTCCTCCTGCCGGATCGCGGCCAGGCTGCTCACCGCGAAGAACCGGCGATAGGTGCACACGCCCGCCTTCCAGCTCACCAGCCGGTAGTGCTGGCGATCGTGGATGCGCAGCGCGTTGTCGCCGTCGGTGCCCGGCGCGATCGGGAACCGCAGATCGTGCAGGGCCAGCATCGGTTCCGGGCCGGACCGGTCGACGGTCAGCGCGGCCGGATCGTTCTCGCTCTGCAGCACCGGCAGCGCCAGCCTGCCACCGGCGCCGTTGCCCTGACTCCAGTCGATGTCGAAGAACTTGGCGTACTTGGAGCTCTGGCCGGTGCGCAGCACATCCCACCACCACGGGTTCTGCCGCGGATCGCCCACACCCACATGATTGGGCACCAGGTCCACGATCAAGCCCATGCCGCGGCTGCGCACCTCGTCCGAGAGCGCCTTGAGCCCGGTCGGCCCGCCCAGCGCCGCGGAGACCGTGGTCGGATCGGTGACGTCGTAGCCGTGCGTCGACCCGTGCGTCGCGGTCAGGATCGGCGACAGGTACAGGTGCGAGATCCCCAGCTGCTGCAGGTATTCGGCGATGGCCCGCGCGTCGGCGAAGGTCAGCGCGTCCGGGCGCAGCTGCAGCCGGTAGGTGCTGCGCACCGTGCTCGGCCGGATGGGCGCACGGTGCAGCAGGGTGAGCGGGTCGGTCACGTAGGTCTCGGTCATCGTCTCGGCTAGGCGGTTCGGCGCAGTACCAGCAGGCAGCGGCTGGGGACAGGAAGTATCGCCGACGCGGCAAAGACGGCGTCGGCGGCACCGGTGGGGTTCGAACAATCCAGGGCGAGAGTCCATTCGACACCGAACTCCGGCCCCGGCACTACGAAATCGATCGCTTCGTCGTGCGCATTGAAGCACAGCAGGAACGAGTCGTCGGTGATGCGTTCCCCCCGCGGACCCGGCTCGGGGATGCCGTCGCCGTCGAGCAGCATGGCCAGCGACTTGGCGAAGCCGCTGTCCCAGTCCGCGGTGGTCATCTCCGTGCCCGCCGGAGTGAACCAGCCGATCTCACGCCCGCGCGCGCCGTCGCCCGGTCCGGCCGCCAGGAACCGGCGTCGCCGGAAGACCGGGTGCGCGGTGCGCAGCGCGATCACCGAGCGGGTGAACGCCAGCAGCTCGGCGTCCGCGCTCGCCCAGTCCATCCACGACAGCGGCGAATCCTGGCAGTACACATTGTTGTTGCCCGATTGGGTGCGGCCGATCTCGTCACCGTGCGAGAGCATCGGCGTGCCCTGGCTCAGGATCAGCGTGGCCAGCAGATTGCGCTGCTGCCGCGCCCGCAGCGCCAGGACCGCCGCGTCGTCGCTCGGCCCCTCCACCCCGCAGTTCCAGGACCGGTTGTAACTCTCCCCGTCACGATTGTCCTCCCCGTTGGCGTCGTTGTGTTTCTCGTTGTAGGACACCAGATCCCGCAGCGTGAACCCGTCGTGCGCGGTGACGAAGTTGATGCTCGCCCCCGGCCGCCGCCCGGTGGACTCGTACAGATCCGAGGACCCGGTGAGCCGATACGCGAACTCGCCCAGCGTCGCGGGCTCACCCCGCCAGTAGTCGCGCACGGTGTCGCGGTACTTGCCGTTCCACTCCGTCCACAGGGTGGGGAAGTTGCCGACCTGATAGCCGCCCTCGCCCACGTCCCACGGCTCGGCGATGAGCTTGACCTGGCTCACCACCGGGTCCTGGTGCACCAGGTCGAAGAACGCGGAAAGCCGGTCCACATCGTGCAATTCGCGTGCCAGCGTCGCGGCCAGGTCGAAGCGGAAGCCGTCGACGTGCATGTCCAGGATCCAGTAGCGCAGCGAGTCCATGATCAGCTGCAAGGTGTGCGGATGCCGCACATTGAGGCTGTTGCCGGTGCCGGTGTAGTCCCGGTAGTGCTCCGGGGACGCTTCGTCGAGCCGGTAGTAGGCGGCATTGTCGATCCCGCGCAGACTCAGCGTCGGCCCGAAGTGATTGCCCTCGCCGGTGTGGTTGTAGACCACGTCGAGGATCACCTCGATGCCCTCGGCGTGCATGGCCCGCACCATCGCCTTGAACTCGGTGACCGCGGCGTCCCCGCGCGGCCGCGCCGAATACTGGTTGTGCGGGGCCAGATACCCGATGCTGTTGTAGCCCCAGTAGTTGCGCAGGCCCTGATCGGTGAGCACGTGATCGTGGAAGAACTGGTGCACCGGCATCAGCTCGATCGCGGTGACGCCCAGGCTCTTCAGATGCTCGACGATCGCCGGATGCGCCAGCCCCGCGTAGGTGCCGCGCAGCTCCGGCGGCACGTCGGGATGGGTCATCGTCATGCCCTTGACGTGCGCCTCGTAGATCACCGTCTCGTGGTACGGCCGGTTCGGCGGTCGATCGGCGCCCCAGTCGAAGAACGGGTTGATCACCACCCCGGTCATCGTCTTGCCGAGCGAGTCCAGGCCGTGGGTGTAGAGCGAGGGATCGTTGACGAACTCGCCGTCGAAGGCTTTCCCGTACGGATCGAGCAGCAGTTTGCTCGGATCGCAGCGCAACCCGAGTTCCGGCTCGTAGGGCCCGTGGATGCGGAAGCCGTAGCGCTGCCCGGGCGTGACGGTGGGCAGATAGGCGTGCCAGACGTGCCCGTCGACCTCGTCGAGCCCGATCCGCGTCTGCGCGCCGTCCTTGCCGATCAGGCACAGCTCGACCCCGGTCGCCACTTCGGAGAACACCGAGAAGTTGGTCCCCGCCCCGTCGTAGGTCGCGCCCAGCGGATACGCGGTACCCGGCCACACCCCCAGTGCGGTCAGCTCACCGGATCGGTCGTGCGGGCTCGACATCCCACGACAGTAGAGGAATCCACGCCCCGGGCGCGCGCGGATGTGGCGGCCGACTCCCCGTCCGCCGGGCCGGGCGGGTGATAACTTGAACGGTGTTCAAGGCCGTCGTTCCGGCGGCACCGGGCGACGACGAGGAAACCAGTGGACCTGACTCCGGAGCAGATCAGCGCCCTCGATGCCGAGCACGTCTGGCATCCCTACGGCGGCTTCCCCGCGACGACCGAACCGCTGGTGGTCGCCGGCGCGGCGGGCACCCGGCTCACCCTGGCCGACGGGCGCGAACTGGTCGACGGCATGAGCTCGTGGTGGGCCGCGGTGCACGGCTACCGGCACCCCGTGCTCGACGCGGCCCTGCTGGCCCAATCCCAGCGGATGAGTCACGTGATGTTCGGCGGCCTCACCCACGAACCAGCGACCCGGCTGGCCCAGCTGCTGGTCGAGCTCACGCCCGCGGGCCTGGACAAGGTCTTCCTCTGCGATTCCGGCTCGGTGTCGGTCGAGGTCGCCACCAAGATGTGCCTGCAGTACTGGCGCGGTGTCGGCCGCCCCGGCAAACACCGGCTGCTCACCTGGCGCGGCGGCTACCACGGCGACACCTTCACCCCGATGAGCGTCTGCGATCCCGAGGGCGGCATGCACGCGCTGTGGACCGATGTCCTCACCGAGCAGGTCTTCGTCCCCGCGCCGCCGCGCGACTTCGACCCCGCCTACGCCGCCGTCCTCGCCGAGGCCGTGCGCGAGCACCGCGACGAACTGGCCGCCGTCATCGTGGAACCGGTCGTCCAGGGTGCGGGCGGCATGCGCTGGCACGACCCCCGCTACCTCACCGAACTGCGCCGTATCTGCGACGAGAACGAGGTGCTGCTCGTCTTCGACGAGATCGCCACCGGCTTCGGCCGCACCGGCGAACTCTTCGCCGCCGACCACGCCGGCGTCACCCCCGACGTGATGTGCGTCGGCAAGGCCCTGACCGGCGGCTACCTCACCCTCGCGGCCGCCCTGTGCACCCCGCGCATCGCCGAGACCATCAGCGCCGCCCACGGCGGCCTCATGCACGGACCCACCTTCATGGGCAACCCCCTGGCCTGCGCGGTCGCCGTCGCCTCGCTGGAACTGCTGCTCTCGCGGGACTGGCGCGGTGAGGTCGCGCGCATCGAGGCCGAGCTGACCGAGGGCCTGGCGCCGCTGGCCGGGCTGGCCGGAGTCACCGACGTGCGCGTCCTCGGCGCCATCGGCGTCGTCCAACTGGCCACCCCGGTCGACATGCGCGCCGCCACCGACGCCGCCGTGGCCGCGGGCGCCTGGCTGCGCCCCTTCCGCGATCTCGTCTACACCATGCCCCCGTTCATCAGCACGACCGCCGACATCGCCACCATCACCGGCGCGGTCCGCGCGGCGGTCGAGGCGTCGCTGCGATGAGCGCCCCGACGGTCCTGAACGGCGTTCAAGTAAGCTCCCCAGCTGTGACTACGGATCCGTTGAGCTGGTTGGACGAGCGCGCGGCCGAGCGGGTCGACGCCGGACTGCGCAGGCACCTGCGCGTGCGCGCCGCCGAGTCGCCCGCCATCGACCTGGCCTCCAACGACTACCTCGGCCTGGTGCGCCACCCCGAGGTCGTCGAGGGCGCCATCGCGGCCGTGCGCCGCTGGGGCGCCGGGGCCACCGGCTCCCGCCTGGTCACCGGCACCACCGCCGCCCACGACGAGCTCGAGGCTGACCTGGCCGAATTCGTCGGCGCCGAAACGGGATTGGTCTTCGCCTCCGGCTATGCCGCCAACCTCGGCGCGGTCACCGCGCTCGCCGGCCGCGGCACCCTCGTCGTCTCCGACGCGGGCAGCCACGCCTCCCTCGTCGACGCCTGCCGCCTCTCCCGCGCCCGGGTGGCCGTCGCCGCGCATCGCGATGTCGACGCCGTCGAACGCCTGCTCGGCGAACGCACCGAAGAGCGCGCACTGGTCCTCACCGATTCGGTGTTCAGCGCCGACGGCGATCTCGCGCCGCTGGCCGACCTGCACCGGGTCACCCGGGCCGCGGGCGCGATCCTGATCGTCGACGAGGCGCACGGCCTCGGCGTGCGCGGTCGCGGTGGCCGGGGCCTCGTGCACGAGCTGGGCCTGGCCGGCGAACCCGACCTCGTCATCACCGCGACACTGTCGAAGGCGTTCGCCGCCCAGGGCGGTGTCGTCCTCGCCGACGCCCGCATCCGCGCCCACCTCATCGACGCCGCCCGCACCTTCATCTTCGACACCGGCCTGGCTCCCGCCGCGGTCGGCGCCGCCCGCGCCGCCCTGTCCCTGCTGCGCCGCGATCCCACCATGGCCACCCGCGTCCTGGACCGCGCCGCCGACATCGCCCGCATCGCCGGAGTCCCCGACCCGGACTCCGCCGTCGTCTCGGTGGTGCTCGGCGACGCCCAGCTCGCCTACGACGCCGCCCAGGCCTGCCGCGCCCGCGGCCTCGACGTCGGCTGCTTCCGTCCGCCGTCGGTCCCCGAGGGCACCTCCCGCCTGCGCCTGACCGCCCGCGCCAACCTCAGCGAGGCCGAACTCGACACCATCGCCGAGGTCCTCGGCGATGTGCTCGCCGCCGCGCGTGGCCGGGAGGTGGTCCCGGCATGAGCATCCTGTTGATCACCGGCACCTCGACCGATGTCGGCAAGACCGTCGTCACCGCGGCTCTGGCCGCCGCCGCGACCGCCGCGGGCCGCACCGTCGCGGTGTGCAAACCCGCCCAGACCGGCATCGCCCCCGGCGAACCCGGTGACCTCGCCGAGGTCACCCGCCTGTCCGGCGTCACCCGCACCGTCGAACTCGCCCGCTATCCCGAACCGCTGGCACCCGACACCGCCGCCCGCCGCGCGAGCATGCCCCTGCTCGCGCTGGACGAGACCATCGCCGCCGTCGACGCACTCACCGATGCCGACCTGGTCCTGGTAGAAGGCGCGGGCGGCCTGCTCGTCCGAATGGGGGAGTTCACCCTCCTCGACGTCGCCCAGAAGCTCGGCGCCCCGGTCCTCGTGGTCGCCGCCGCCGGCCTGGGCACCCTCAACCACAGCGAACTCACCACCCGCACCCTGGCCGCCGCCGGCGTGCCCTGCGCCGGTCTGGTCATCGGCTCCTGGCCGTCGGCTCCCGACCTGGCCGCCCGGTGCAATCGCGACGACCTGCCCCGGATCACCGAGACCCCGGTGCTCGGCGCGATCCCCGAAGGCGCCGGTCGCTGGGACTGCACCCGCTTCACCGCGGCCGCCCCCGGCTGGTTCGCCTCCGGCTGGCAGCCCTGATCGATCGCCGATGATCATGGACGGCGTACGAAATAGGCGCTGACCAGGCGATTTGACTTCGTGTTCGGCGATGCGTAACTTAATTCGAGTCAGAGCGACACGGACACCGACCCGGCCACCAGGTGGCAGGGAAACG
>NZ_JBSGDP010000107.1:0-9930 GCF_053602435.1 Nocardia sp. NPDC004415 | reverse complement strand
AGGACGCCGCCCTCTCAAGGCGGTAGCGCGGGTTCAAATCCCGTCGGGGCTACAAAGAAAGACCCCCGGTCGAATTCGACCGGGGGTCTTTCTCGTTCACAGCCGTTTGTGCAGCGCCTCGGCGGCGGCGACCAGATCGGCGGCCCAGCGCGCACCGGGACGCCGGCCCATCCGGTCGATCGGGCCGGAGACCGAGACCGCGGCCACCACCACACCACCGGTGTCGCGCACCGGGGCCGACACACTCGCGACGCCCTGCGCGCGTTCTGCGGCGCTCTGCGCCCAGCCCCGCTTCCTGACCTCGGCCAGCGCCCGATCGCCGAACACGGCGTCGGCCAGCACGGTGCGCTGCAGTTCCGGGTCCGCCCAGGCGAGCAGCACCTTGGCCGCCGAGCCCGCGGTGAGCGGCAGGCGGGAGCCGATCGGCACGGTGTCGCGCAGGCCGACGGGTGGCTCCAGGGCGGCCACGCAGACCCGGGCGTTGCCGTCGCGGCAGTAGAGCTGGACACTCTCGCCGGTGATCTCACGCAGGCGGGGCAGAATGGCACCCGCGGCCTCCACCAGCGGGTCGGCGGCACCGGCCGAGAGCTCGGTGAGCGCGGGCCCCGGCCGCCACAGCCCGTTGCCGTCCCTGGCCAGCAGCCGGTGGGTCTCCAGCCCGACCGCCAGCCGGTGCGCGGTGGCGCGGGGCAGGCCGGTGCGGGTGCACAGGTCGTTGAGACCGCATGGCTCGTCCGCGACGGCGTAGAGCACCGCCACGGCTTTGTCGAGGACACCGATACCGCTATGCTGTCTCATAGAACGATACTAACGTCTCAAATCTTGAGATTCCAAGTATGCCCGTCGAAAGGTGATCAAGCAATGGCCGAGCGCGCCCGCACACTGGCCGAGAAGGTGTGGGACCAGCACGTCGTCGTCCCTGGCGAAGGCGAAGGTTCCTCCCGCGAACCCGACCTGATCTACATCGATCTGCACCTCGTGCACGAGGTGACCAGCCCGCAGGCCTTCGACGGGCTCCGCGCGGCGGGCCGTCCGGTGCGCCGCCCCGATCTCACCATCGCCACCGAGGACCACAACGTCCCCACCACCGACATCGACAAGCCGATCGCCGACCCGATCTCGCGCACCCAGGTGGAGACGCTGCGCCGCAACTGCGCCGAGTTCGGCGTGCGGCTGCACCCCATGGGCGATCGCGAACAGGGCATCGTGCACGTGGTCGGCCCGCAGCTGGGCCTGACCCAGCCCGGCACGACCGTGGTGTGCGGTGACAGCCACACCTCCACCCACGGCGCGTTCGGCGCGCTGGCCATGGGCATCGGCACCAGCGAGGTCGAGCACGTGCTGGCCACCCAGACGCTGTCGCTGCGCCCGTTCAAGACGATGGCCATCACCGTCGACGGCGAATTGGCGCCCGGTGTCACGAGCAAGGACCTGATCCTGGCCGTGATCGCCGAGATCGGCACCGGCGGCGGCCAGGGTTATGTCCTGGAATACCGCGGCGAGGCGATCCGCAAGCTGTCGATGGAGGCGCGGATGACGATCTGCAACATGTCCATCGAGGCGGGCGCGCGGGCGGGCATGATCGCCCCCGACGAGGTGACCTACGAATTCCTCAAGGGCCGCCCGCACGCGCCGCAGGGTGCCGACTGGGACGCCGCGGTGGCCGCCTGGGACGCGCTGCGCACCGACGAGGGCGCCGAATTCGACGCCGAGGTCCACATCGACGCGAACGCGCTGACCCCGTTCGTCACCTGGGGCACCAACCCGGGCCAAGGCCTGCCGCTGGGCGCGAACGTGCCCGACCCGGCCCAGATCGCCGACGAGAGCGAGCGCGACGCCGCCGAGAAGGCCTTGCGCTACATGGACCTGACGCCGGGGATGCCGCTGCGCGAGGTCACCGTGGACACCGTGTTCGTCGGTTCCTGCACCAACGGCCGGATCGAGGACCTGCGCGCGGTCGCCGATGTTTTGAAGGGCCGCCACGTCGCCGAGGGCGTGCGAATGCTGGTCGTACCCGGCTCGATGCGGGTGCGCGCGCAGGCGGAAAAAGAAGGACTCGGCGATATTTTCACCGCCGCGGGCGCGGAATGGCGCCAGGCGGGCTGCTCGATGTGCCTGGGCATGAATCCCGATCAGCTGGAACCGGGCCAGCGCTGCGCGTCCACCTCCAACCGCAATTTCGAAGGCAGGCAGGGCAAGGGCGGCCGTACCCACCTGGTCTCGCCGCTGGTCGCGGCCGCCACCGCCGTCCGCGGCACCCTGTCCTCGCCCGCCGATCTGTAGGAGAATCGTTATGGAAGCCTTCACCGTTCACAAAGGCATCGGGGTCCCGCTGCGCCGGTCCAATGTCGACACCGACCAGATCATCCCGGCCGTTTACCTGAAGCGCGTGACTCGCACCGGTTTCGAGGACGGCCTGTTCGCGGGCTGGCGGGCCGATCCGGACTTCATTCTGAACACCGAGCCCTACCGGCACGGCAGCGTGCTGGTGGCCGGGCCCGATTTCGGTACCGGGTCCTCCCGCGAGCACGCGGTGTGGGCGCTGTCGGACTACGGCTTTCGGGTGGTCATCTCCTCGCGTTTCGCCGACATCTTCCGTGGGAATGCGGGGAAGGGCGGTCTGCTCGCCGCGCAGATGTCACAGAACGATGTCGAAATGCTGTGGAAGCTGATCGAGGAACAGCCCGGCCTCGAATTGGTTGTCGACCTGACCGCACGCACCGTGACGGCGGGAACCGTCGTGTTGCCGTTCGATATTGACGACTACACCCGCTGGCGTCTGCTGGAGGGTTTGGACGACATCGGGCTCACGCTGCGGCAAGCCGACGTCATCGGCGAGTTCGAAAAGGGAAGGCCGTCATGGAAACCCGTGACGCTGCCGGAGCCTATTTCGCGGGCGTAATCACCGCCGAACGATTGGTGGCGCTTCCCTGGGGGCGGTAGCTGGACGTGTGCTAAACCACATGAATTTTGGCGTGGCACATAGACTCTTGCTCAAACTGGGTTTACCGTGGTACCTAGTCGGTCCGACGACGGGCCATTAGTCTGCGGAGGATTCAATGAACAAGGCGGAACTGATCGACGTTCTGACCGAAAAGTTGGGTACGGACAGGCGTACGGCTACCGCGGCTGTCGAGAACGTGGTCGATACCATCGTCCGTGCCGTGCACAAAGGTCAGAGCGTCACCATCACCGGTTTCGGTGTGTTCGAACAGCGCAAGCGTGCCCCCAGGGTTGCCCGTAACCCGCGTACCGGTGAAACCGTGAAGGTGAAGGCCACTTCGGTCCCCGCCTTCCGGCCCGGTGCGCAGTTCAAGGCGGTGATCGCGGGTAAGCAGAAGCTGGCCGCGTCCGGCCCCGCCGTCAAGCGTGGCGTGAACGCCCCGGTGGCGGCGAAGAAGGCGGCGGCCAAGAAGACCGCGGCCAAGAAGACGGCAGCCAAGAAGGCCACGCCGTCGAAGGGTCCGGCCAAGACCACCGCCCGCAAGGCAGCCACCAAGGCTCCCGCCGCCAAGAAGACCACGGCGGCCAAGAAGACCACCGCCGCCGCGAAGAAGACCACGGCGGCAAAGAAAGTGACCGCGGCCAAGAAGGCGCCGGCCAAGAAGGTCACCGCGACCGCCGCCAAGAAGACCACGGCGGCGGCCAAGAAGACCACCGCCGCCAAGAAGGCCCCTGCCAAGAAGACTGCTGCCAAGAAGACTGCTGCCCGTCGTGCTCGTTGATCCTGCCGCAGCAGGATCGGGTCGGGGAATGTGCACGTGAACGCATCACCCACCACTGGACCGACAACGGCCCCGCTTTCCGCGGGGCCGTTTCGGCTGTCGGGGGTAGCTCGATTCAGGCGGTGACGATTCCCGTCGACAGTGAGCGATCCATATGGTCGGCCGCGACCAATCGGTCGCCGACGAACGACAATGCCCAGACGCTGCCCTTGCGATTGCGCGCGGGCGGCAGAGTCAGCCCGCTGCGCTCGGCCAGCCACTGCGTCAGATCCGGAATGACCCCGCCCTGACTGCACACCGCGGGCACACCCCGATCCGTTATCAACGACAGAAACCTTTGCCGGGCCGCGCTTTTCGCTGAATCGTAACCTTGCTCGGAAAACATTGGCTCGCAATTGATTTCGACGTTCAGCTGCTCCGCCAACGGGGTCACGGTTTGGATACAGCGCAGCGGATCGGCCGAATGGATCTCGGATGCGCCGAACGCCAACAGGTTCGGGGTGAGGGCCTTGGCCTGCTGCTGTCCGGCGGCCTCCAGGGGGCGCAGCGCGTCGGGTCCGTCCCAGGCGGCGCGCTTGCCGGCCTTGGCGTGGCGCACCAGCAGCACCGTCGCGGTGCGCGCGGGCAGCCGCGCGAACATCCGTATCACCTGCCGGTCCATCGGATAGGACAGCTGGTCCATCACCCGGTCCAGCGGGAACCAGCGCAGCTGGTCGACTTCGGCATTGACGGTGAACTCCCCGGCCGCGGCCTCGGCGGCCCAGTAGTCCACCCGCTTGAGCTGACGGTGTCCCGGGATCGGATAGGTGACGTGGCCCAGATAGCGGCCCAGCGTGCACGGCAGGCCGGTCTCCTCGCCGACCTCGCGCACCGCCGCCACCACCGGGGTCTCACCGGGGTCGAGTTTGCCCTTGGGCAGCGACCAGTCGCCGTATTTGGGCCGGTGGATCACGGCGATCTCCGGCCCGGTATCGCCCGGCCGCCAGAGCACCGCGCCCGCCGCGTGGATATTGGGCCGCACCTGCGGATCTCGCATGGTCACGGCTGGTCGGGCCTGCGCAGCCGCATCAGGAACTGCTGATGGTCGCGGACCTGGTCGGCCGCGGCGTCGCGCGGGCTGGCCTGCCAGGCGCCCTCCGGACCGAGCACCCAGCAGCGGGTCATCGGGTCGAGCGCGGAATCGAAGACCGCGCTCAGCTGCTCGGTGAGCCTGCGGTCCTTGACCTGGACCATCACCTCGACCCGGCGGTCCAGATTGCGGTGCATCATGTCGGCGCTGCCGATCCAGGTCTCGTCCTGGGCCCGGAACTGCAGGATGCGGGAGTGTTCCAGGAAGCGGCCGAGAATCGAGCGCACCTCGATGTTCTCGCTGAGCCCCGGCACGCCCGGGCGCAGCCCGCAGATGCCGCGAACCACGATCCGCACCGGCACACCGGCCTGCGAGGCGCGGTAGAGGGCGTCGATGATCTGCTCGTCGACGATGGCGTTGGCCTTGATCCGGATGCCCGCCGGGTTGCCCTGCCCGGCCAATTCGATCTCGCGGTCGATGCGCTCGACGATCCCGGCCCGTACGCCCAGCGGGGCCACCATCAGATTGCGGTAGTCCTCCTTGCGGGAGTAACCGGTCAGCGAATTGAACAGGTCGGTGAGATCGGCCCCGATTTCCGGTGCCGCGGTGAACAAGCCGACGTCCTCGTAGAGGCGCGCGGTCTTGGGGTTGTAGTTGCCGGTGCCGATGTGGCAGTAGCGGCGGATGGTGGAGCCCTCGCGGCGCACCACCAGGCAGGTCTTGCAGTGGGTCTTGAGGCCGATCAGGCCGTAGACCACGTGCACGCCCGCCTGTTCCAGGGCGCGGGCCCATTTGATGTTGGCCTGCTCGTCGAAGCGCGCCTTGATCTCGACCAGCGCGACGACCTGCTTGCCCGCCTCGGCGGCCTCGATCAGCGCGTTGATGATCGGGGAGTCACCGGAGGTGCGGTAGAGGGTCTGTTTGATCGCCAGCACCTGCGGGTCGGCGGCGGCCTGCTCGATGAAGCGCTGCACGCTGGTGGAGAACGAATCGTAGGGGTGGTGCACGAGTACGTCGCCCTCGCGCAGCGCGGAGAAGACATTGCGCGGGGTCTCGCGCTCGCCGAAGGCCGCCGGGGTGGCCGGAACGTAGGGCGCGTCCTTGAGATCGGGCCGGTCCACGCCGTAGACCTGCCACAGGCAGGACAGGTCGAGCAGGCCGGGCACCTGGATGACGTCGGCGGGGTCGACCTCGAGTTCGCGCAGCAGCAGCTCGAGCATGTGCTCGGTCATGTCGTCGGAGACCTCGAGGCGCACCGGCTTGCCGAAGCGGCGGCGGGCGAGTTCGCGCTCCATCGCCTGCAGCAGGTCCTCGTCGCGGTCCTCGTCGACCTCGAAGTCGGCGTTGCGGGTGATCCGGAACGAATGCGTCTCCACCACGGTCAGACCCGGGAACAGCAGGTCCAGATGCGCGGCGATGAGGTCTTCCATGGGCAGGAAGGCCGCGATCGCCGAGGGCGCCTCGGTGCGGCGCACGCGCACGAACCGGTCGACATTGTCGGGCACCTTCACGCGGGCGAAATGCTCGCCGCCGGTGCCGGTGTCCTTCACCGTCACCGCGAGGTTGAGGCTCAGGCCCGAGATGTAGGGGAACGGGTGGGCCGGGTCGACGGCCAGCGGGGTGAGCACCGGGAAGACCTGGTCGGTGAAGTGGCCCGAAAGGCGCTGACGTTCCTCGTCGTCGAGGTCGGCCCAGCCGATGATGTCGATGCCCTCCTGGGCCAGCGCCGGGTTCACCTCGTCGAGGAAGACGTTCGCGTGGCGCACCGCCAGTTCCTGGGCGCGCGCGGTGATCATCTCCAGCTGCTCGGACGGGGAGCGTCCGTCGGCCGAGCGCACCGACAGCCCGGTCTCGGCCCGGCGTTTGAGGCCCGCGACGCGAACCATGTAGAACTCGTCGAGATTCGAGGCGAAGATCGCCAGGAATTTCGCGCGTTCCAGCAACGGCAGCGAGGCGTCCTCGGCCAGTGCCAGGACCCGGGCGTTGAAGTCCAGCCAGCTCAATTCTCGGTTCAGGTAGCGATCGCGGGGCAACCGCTGGGCGGCCGCGTCACCGCCCGTGGCCGCGGCAGCGGCAGGTGGCGGGGAAATCGGGGGCTGCGGCTTGATCGTTTCCGTGTCGCTCACACCATCGATCATCCCCTACGGACCGGCCAGTCCGCAGCATGACACTTGTCCGGTTGATCCGATCTGTGTCCGGCGCGGCGATCGGCTAGCACACGGTGCGAACCGGATCACTTTCCCGATCGAGCAGACCGAATTCGCGCAGCACGGCCGCGGTGAACTCGCCGACGCCGAGCGCGTGGACGGCGGCCAGGTCGGCGGGGGTGTCGACATCGCGGCGCAGGCCCGGCCAGTGTCCGGGCAGCGGCTGCGCGCCGTCGGCGCGGTGCGCCCGTGCCGATCCGGCGCCGAAGCGGGGAGCCAGGTCGGCGAGGGTGTCGCGCACGAGGAGCGCGGCGGTGCCGGTGCCGGTGTGATCGATGACCACCGAGCGGGTGCCGTCGGGGGCGACGGTGAGCAGCTCGGACAGCTCGGCCGGGCGCAGCGCGGGCAGGTCGGCCTGCAGGGCGAGCAGATGCGCCGGGCCGTGCCGGTCGCGCACGTCGCGCGCGCCCGCGGCGAGGGCGGCGTTGAGCGGATCCGCGGCACCGGCGGGCTCGGCCAGCACCTGCGCGCCGAGTTCGCTCGCGCGGGTGGCCACGCGCGGATCGGGGGTGACCACGGTCAGCGACAGCACCTCCGGCACGGCCGTCGCGGCGGTGACCGTATCGGCGAACATGGCCAGGACGAGCTGCCCACGCTGCGTGGCGGTCAGGACCTCGGCCAGGCGGCTCTTGGCCCGGTCGATGTGCTTGACCGCCATCACGGCGTGCACGGTGTGCGGACGCATGAGGTCAATCCTTCCATGGCATATTGGGCTGATGACGAGGGCGGCGGTTATGGGTGCGGGGTCGTGGGGCACCGCGTTCGCGAAGGTGTTGGCAGAGGCGGGGACCGAGGTCACGATCTGGGCCAGACGCGGCGAGGTCGCGCGGGCGCTCGACACCGAGCACCGCAATCCGTTCTACCTGCCCGGTGTCGAGCTGCCGCCGGTGCGCGGCACCGACGATCACCGGGTCGCGCTCGACGGCGCGGATCTGGTGGTGCTGGCGGTCCCGTCGCAGTCGCTGCGGGCGAATCTGGAGCTGTGGAAGGGCGATATCGGTTCCGACGCCACGCTGCTCAGTCTCATGAAGGGGGTCGAGACCGGCACGCTGCTGCGGATGAGCCAGGTGATCGCGGAGGTCACCGGCGCCGAGGCGAGCCGGATCGCCGTGCTGTCGGGGCCGAATCTCGCGCACGAGATCGTCGAACGTCAGCCCGCGGCGACCGTGATCGCCTGTACCGACAGCGAGCGCGCCGGGGTGGCGCAGCGGGCCTGTGCCACCGGGTACTTCCGGCCGTACACCAATACCGATGTGATCGGGGCCGAGATCGGTGGCGCGTGCAAGAACGTCATCGCGCTGGCGTGCGGTATCGCCTCGGGGATGGGGTTGGGATACAACTCGGTCTCCAGCTTGATCACCCGTGGGCTCGCCGAGGTGATGCGGCTCGGTGTCGCGCTCGGCGCGCAGCCGGTGACGCTGGCCGGGCTCGCCGGAGTGGGTGACCTGGTGGCGACCTGTACCTCGCCGGGATCACGCAATCGGTCCTTCGGGTACGTGCTCGGCTCGGGTGGCTCGATGCAGGCCGCGCAGGAGGCGACCAATGGGCAGGTGGCCGAAGGTGTGAAGTCGTGCACATCGGTGCGGGCGCTCGCGGCCGCGCACCAGGTGGAGATGCCCCTCACCGACGCGGTGCACCGGGTGTGTCACGAGGGACTTTCGGTCAACGAGGCCGTCGACAGCCTGCTCGGAAGAAAGATCAAGCCTGAGTAAGGTCGATGCCGCCACAGCGCCGCGAACCCACTAAGTTGACGGTCATGACGAACCGGATCAGGGTAGCTGTGGTCTTCGGCGGGCGCAGCAGCGAGCACGCCGTCTCGTGTGTATCGGCGAGCAGCGTGCTGCGCAACCTCGATCCCGCGCGCTACGAGGTGGTGCCGATCGGTATCACCGCCGCAGGCAGCTGGGTACTGGCCGAGGGGATCGGTCAGCTCGAGCTCAGCCACGACGCGCTGCCCGCGGTCGACGCGGCGGGCACCGCGCTGACGCTGGCAGCCGACCCGGGCCGGGCCGGCGCGCTGGTCGCGCTCGACGATCCGTCGGCCACCCTCGGCCGCGTGGACGTGGTCTTCCCGATCCTGCACGGCCCGTTCGGTGAGGACGGCACCCTGCAGGGCATGCTCGAACTGGCCGGTGTCCCCTACGTGGGGGCGGGCGTGCTGGCCAGCGCCGCGGGCATGGACAAGGAGTTCACCAAGAAATTGCTGGCCGCCGAAGGGTTACCGGTCGGTACCCAGGTGGTGCTGCGCCCCGGTACCGCGACGCTGACCCAGGCCGAGCGCGATCGGCTCGGCCTGCCCGCGTTCGTGAAGCCCGCGCGCGGCGGCTCTTCCATCGGTATCACCAAGATCACCGACTGGGCCGCGCTCGACGCCGCCGTCGCCACCGCTCGCGAACACGACCCGAAGGTGATCGTCGAGGCGGGCATCCTCGGCCGTGAAGTCGAGTGCGGTGTCCTGGAATTCGCCGACGGCCAGGTGCGCGGCAGCGTGGTCTCGGAGATCCGGATGCCCGACGCCGACGCCGCGGCCCCCGAGTTCTACGACTTCGCCACCAAATATCTCGACGACGTCTGCGAGTTCGACGTGCCCGCCAAACTCGACGACGACGTGGCCGAGCAGATCCGCGAGCTGTCGGTGCGCGCCTTCCGCGCCCTGGACTGCCAGGGCCTGGCCCGCGTCGACTTCTTCGTCACCGCCGACGGCCCGGTCATCAACGAGATCAACACCATGCCCGGCTTCACCCCCATCTCGCAGTACCCCCGCATGTGGGAGGCGACCGGCATCGACTACCCCACCCTGGTCTCCACCCTGATCGAAACGGCTCTCGCCCGAGGCACCGGCCTGCGCTGACGACACCCTCGGCCACCCCGGGTTTTCGGCCGCCTCGCATCCGAAGGGCGAGACGTCACGGCGAAGCCGAAGTATCGC
>NZ_JBSGDP010000106.1:0-10094 GCF_053602435.1 Nocardia sp. NPDC004415 | reverse complement strand
AGTATCGCCCCTCGGATGCGAGGCCCAAGGGGCCGAAAACCCCGCGGCGCCAGCCGCCAAAACTAGAGCGCGCTCCAGGCTTCGCCGATCGGGGTGTCGATCTTGCGCAGCGGCAGCCAGCCGAAGGCGTCTTCCTGCATGCAGTCGTAGATCGGCACATCGGCGCCGTTGCCGCGGCACGCGATGGTGGTCGAGGTGCCCTGCGTGCTCACGATGATGTACTTGCCGTCGGCTGCCGCGTTGACGGCGGCCGGGTCGAGGTAGTTGACGAAGCTGCTGGTGAAGTCGGCGTAGGCGGCCGGGTCGCCGTTCGGTTCGGCCGCGGCGATTCCGGTCATGGACAGGCCGGCGCCGACGAGCAGGGTCGCCAGGGTGAGTGCTTTTGTGGACATGACGAGTTATCCAACCCTAATTCGGTGACGTCCGCACTACCGTCGAATGAACCGCAGGAGCTCCGGGATTTCACGCACGCTGATCGGAAAGCCCGCCGGACCGTTCGGCTTCGACGGTGGCCGGGTGCACCGCGATCAGGCCCAATCCCTCGCGGCGGCGGCACAGCCGGGCCAGTTCGTCGTAGGCGGGCGCGCCGAGCAGTTCGCGCAGTTCGGGGCCGTAGGACTGCCAGACCGGGCGGGTGCCGACGTGCGCGTCGGGGGAGCCGGTGCAGTACCAGTTCAGGTCGAGGCCGCCGGGGCCCCAGCCGCGGCGGTCGTATTCGGTGACCACGGTGCGCAGGATCTGTTCGCCGTCGGGGCGTTCGACCCAGTCCTGGGTGCGCCGAATGGGCAGCTGCCAGCACACGTCCGGTTTCACCTCGAGCGGTTCGATGCCTTTGCGTACGGCCATGATGTGCAGTGCGCAGCCCGCGCCGGCAGCGAATCCGGGGCGGTTGAGGAAGATGCAGGCGCCGTCGTAGCGGCGGGTGCGCAGGGCCGGTTCGTCCTCGAGTTCGTCGAGTTCGAGGTAACCCTTCTTGACGACTTTGCCCTTCTCGGTGGCCTCGCCCATCAGCTGCCAGTCGTCGGGTGTGAGCATCTTCACAGCGCCCGCCAGGCGCTTGCGGTCGTCCTTGTCGGACAGGAAGGCGCCGTGTGAGCAGCAGCCGTCGTCGGGACGATCGGCGATGATGCCCTGACAGGCCGGTGTGCCGAACACGCAGGACCAGCGCGACAGCAGCCAGGTCAGGTCGGCGACGATCTGGTGCTCGTCGTTTGCTGGGTCGGTGAACTCGATCCATTCGCGGGGGAAGTCGAGCTCGACCTCCGGGCTCGGATCCATCTTCCGCCCAGGTCGGAGCCCGGTCCCGCGGTTGCCGGCTGCGCCATCGGTCACAACCGGTGACGCTAACAGTTCAGTCGCCTGGCCTGTAGTACCGGATCACCAAGTACCGTATTCGTGTGCGGCTTGGTGTTCTCGATGTCGGAAGCAATACCGTTCACCTGCTCGTGGTGGACGCGCATCGTGGTGGACACCCGATGCCCATGAGCTCGTCGAAGTCGGCGTTGCGGCTCTCGGAGAACATGGACGGCGAGGGCCGTATCACCACCGAGGGCGAGGCGCGGCTGATCGCCACCATCACCGAATTCGCCGATCTGGCGCGCACCTCGCGCTGTGTCGAGCTGATGCCCTTCGCCACCTCCGCGCTGCGCGAGGCCACCAATTCCGACGAGGTCCTGGCGCGGGTTCGCGCGAGCACCGGGGTGGATCTGGAGGTGCTCTCCGGCGAGGACGAGGCCCGGTTGACCTTCCTGGCCGTGCGCCGCTGGTTCGGCTGGAGCGCGGGGCGCATCATCAATCTGGATATCGGCGGCGGCTCGCTGGAGATGTCCAACGGCGGCGACGAGGAACCCGATGTGGCGCTGTCGCTGCAGCTGGGCGCGGGCAGGCTCACCCGGGAGTGGCTGCGTGACGATCCGCCGGGCAAGCGCAAGATCGCGGTGCTGCGCGACTGGCTCGACGCCGAACTGGTGGTGCCGACCAAGGCCATCGCCGCGGCGGGCAAACCGGACCTCGCGGTGGGCACCTCGAAGACCTTCCGTTCGCTGGCCCGGCTGACCGGTGCCGCACCCTCGGCAGCCGGTCCGCGGGTGCGCCGTACACTGACCAGCTCCGGACTGCGCCAGCTGATCGCGTTCATCTCCCGGATGACCGCCTCGGACCGCGCGGAACTGGAGGGTGTGAGTTCGGACCGGTCCCAGCAGTTGGTGGCCGGCGCACTGGTCGCGGAGGCGAGTATGCGGGCGTTGTCGCTCGACAGCATCGAGATCTGCCCTTGGGCGCTGCGTGAGGGGCTCATCCTGCGCAAGCTCGACGCCGAGCCGAACGGAGGCCCGGCCCTCGTGCCGCCCCTGGCGTCGGTGACGAGAGCGGAGCCCGCATGAGCAACGACGATTCCAAACAGCTATCGGTCGCCGAGCTACTCGCGCGCAATGCCGCGCAGGGCGCGTCGGCCCCGTCCAGCGGGGGCGGTGGACGGCGCAGGCGCAGCGGCCGTGGGCTCTCGGTCACCGACCTGACCGGCGAGAACGCCACCGTCCGCTCCGGTCCCAGCTCGCACGCGGCGCCCGTGGAGCCGGAACCGCCCGCTCCGGAGCCTGCGGCCTACGCGC
Organism: Nocardia sp. NPDC004415; assembly: GCF_053602435.1. Classification (NCBI taxonomy): domain Bacteria; kingdom Bacillati; phylum Actinomycetota; class Actinomycetes; order Mycobacteriales; family Nocardiaceae; genus Nocardia; species Nocardia sp. NPDC004415. Next base: position 7,485 of record NZ_JBSGDP010000106.1, on the reverse strand, counting down.
CCGAACCCGTCCCGCCCGCGAGCTATCAGCCCGCCCCCTATCCACCGCCGGGTCCCGCCGAGCCCGCGTTCTCCCCGATGTCGGGTCCGATCTCGCGCGTCGATCCCAGTGATCCGCTCGGGCTGGCGGGTCCCCGCCCGGCCGCCGATCCGTTCGGCCCGTTCCGTGCCGAGGCCCGCGATCTCGGTGCCCCGTCGAACGGTCGCGGGTTCCGGCTCGGCGCGCCGTCGAGCGGGGCGCAGGTCGACCCCGATATCGCCGAGATGTTCGGCTCCGGCGCGATCCCCGCGGTCGGCGGTGGACGCCGCCGCAGGCCCGAACCGGAGACCGAGGCCCCGCCCGCCATTCCCGAGCCGCCGCAGCCGCCACCGGCCACGGGTGGCAGGGCAGCGCGCCGACGGGCCGCGGAGGCCGCCGAGGAGGCCGCTGCGCCACCCGCGCCGACGACCCCGCCCCCGCCCGCGTGGGCACCGCAGACGCCCTCCTACGGCCCGACCGGCTTCGAGGCCCCCTACGCCCCCGGCGCCGACGCTCCGGCGCAGCCGTTCGGCACACCGGGCCCCGGTTTCGCCGGTCTGCCCGACTTCGCCCCGCGCCCCGACGCGACCCAGGCGCTCAACCGCCCCGCCGACGCGTCGCGCCCCGACTTCGCCCCGCGCCCGGACGCGCAGGCGCTCAACCGCGCACCCGCGTCGGACCCGTCGCGCCCGGATGGCACCCAGGCGCTGAATCGCGCGCCCGCATCGGACCCGTCCCGTCCCGACTTCGCGGCGCGGCCGGGTGCCGAGACCAATCGTGCGCCCGCCTCGGACGCCCCGCGTCCCGATCTCGACCAGCGACCCTCTCTCGACCGCAGGCGTCCCGCGCCGGGGACCGAGAAGTCGAAGCTGCCCTCGTGGTCGGCGCGCAGGCATCGCTCGCAGCAGCCCGCTGACGCGCCCGAGAGCGGTGGCTTCCCGACGGCCGCGTGGTCGCCGGTCAGCCAGGAGCAGCCGCTGATCGCGGGTCAGTCGGTGGCCGGTGACCTGCTGCGTCAGCGCGCCGAACACGGTCCCGACGCCGACGCGCACACCGAGGTCTACGCCCTGGGCGGCGGCGACCCGGACACCGACGACTACGCCGAAAGCGATTACGCCGAGCGCGATTACGCCGACAACGACTACTCCGACTACGCCGACGGCGAGTACGACGAAGACGACTACTACGACGACGAGGACGACGAGCCCGCCCCCCGTCGCGGCGGCAAGCGCGCCGCGACCAAGGCCGCCGCCTCGAAGATCGCCGGTCGCGCCAAATCGCGCGCCCAGCAGGCCAGGTCGCGCGCGAGCAAGGTGACCGCGCGGGCGAGCAGCGCCTCGACCGGGCGGGCGGGCAGCCGGGCCGCGCGGTCCGAGCGCGCGTCGGGCGAGGACGCGCACCGCCGCCAGTGGATGATCCTGGGCGCGCAGAGCGCGGGTGCCGCGGTCGCCGGAATGTTGCTGTTCAAGGGTTTCGAGACGATGTGGGAGACGCTGCCGTGGGTGGCGCTGGCCCTCGCGATGGTCGTGATCCTGGGTCTGGTCGCGCTGGTGCGGGTGCTGCGCCGCACCGACGACATCTTCAGCACTGTGATCGCCGTCGTCGTAGGCGTCTTCGTGACGCTGGGACCGCTAGCCTTTCTCCTCAGTACCAGCTGAATGCAGGGAGTGGGCTGTGGGGAACGCGCGGGCTGAGATCGGGATCGGCCTCTCGACGGCGTCGGTGTATCCGGAGAACACCCAGGCGGCGTTCCGTTATGCCGCCGAATTGGGTTACGACGGTGTGGAATTGATGGTCTGGGCCGAACCGGCCAGCCAGGACATCGCGACCGTGCAGTCCTACGCCAAGCGCTACGGGGTGCCGGTGCTGGCGGTGCATGCGCCGTGTCTGCTGATCTCCCAGCGGGTCTGGGGCGCCGACCCGGTCGCCAAGCTGGAGCGCAGCGTGCGCACCGCGGAGGCGCTGGGCGCCGACACCGTGGTGGTGCATCCGCCGTTCCGCTGGCAGCGCCGCTACGCCAGGGGTTTCGCCGAGCAGGTGGGCGAACTGGAGGCGCACCACCCGGTGAAGGTGGCGGTGGAGAACATGTTCCCGATGCGCGCCGACACGCTGTTCCGCGAGGGTTCGGTGCGCAGGCTCGAACGCCGCGCCGGTCCGGGTCCGGCGGTGAGCGCGTTCAGCCCGTCCTACGACCCCACCGACATCGGCTTCGACCACTACACCCTCGACCTCTCGCACACCGCGACCGCGGGCGCCGACGCGCTCGAGCTGGCCGCGCGGATGGGCTCGGGCCTGGTGCACCTGCACCTGGCCGACGGGCGCGGCGCCGCCAACGACGAGCACCTGGTGCCCGGCGAGGGCACCCAGCCGTGCGCGCAGCTCTGCGAGCATCTGGTGCACACCGGTTTCACCGGGCACGCGGTGGCCGAGATCAACACCCAGACCGCGCGCACCACCGCGCAGCGTTCGGCGCTGCTCGCGCGCACCCTCGAGTTCGCCCGCCTGCACCTGACCGGCGCGACCCCGGACCCCCACCACGCCGACCTTCCGTGACCGGTTCGCCCGGGCGGGAATACCCTGCGCGCACCCCTGCTTGTACGCTGTACGAATTGAACCTCGACCAGGAGTGACGATGACGCGAGAACTCGCGACCGACGCGCCGTTCAGTCAGGTCGTCGACCTGACCGAGCTCCCCACGACCGATGCCGAGACCGGCCGCTACGCCGGCGTCATCGCGCCCACCTGGACCATCGGCCCCAAGGTGCACGGCGGCACCATGGTCGCCGCCAGCGCCGCGGCGGCCACCCGGTGGCTCACCGAGGCCGACGAGTCCTTCGCGCGGATGGCGCCGATCGCGGCCAGCTCCGATTTCCTCGGCGCCCCGGACCCGGGCGAGGTCGAGTACGCGGTGCACATCCGCAAGAAGGGCCGCCAGATCTGCCTGGCCGACGCCGAGCTGATCCAGAACGGCCGCACCCTGGTGCGCACCGCGTTCACCTTCGGCCACCTCGACGCCGAGGCCACCCGCTGGAGCGGCCCCGACTCCGACATGCCCGCCGAACCGAGCGAGGCGGCCCACCGCTACACCCCGGATTCGCCGATGGGCAAGATCGTGCACGTCAGCGAGGGCGCGCAGGTGCTCATCGACCCGAGCCAGGCGGAGTTCCTGCGCGGGGAGACCGGCGCGCCGCGGCTGCGGCTGTGGATGCGCCCCTTCGACGGCGACGAGTCCGACCCGAGGGTGCGCGCCGCCTTCGCCATGATGGCCGCCGACATGAGCCCGCCGGTGCCGATGAACCTGGGCCACTTCGGCTGGTCGCCGACCGTGCAGATGACCACCTACCTGCGCCGCATCCCCGCGCCGGGCTGGCTGCGCGTCATCGCGACCGCCCGTGAGGTCGGTGAGCGCATGTTCGACGAGGACCAGCTGGTCATCGACTCCACCGGCGCGGTCGTCGCGCAGAGCCGCCAGCTGGCGCTCATCCCGGCGGCGCGCTGACCCACCCCGGCCCACTAATCTGGACCGCATGACGAGAATTGCGGTGGTCGGTGGCGGCCGGATCGGTGAGGCGTTGATCGCCGGATTGCTGGAATCCGGCCGGGCGACCAAGGATCTGGTGGTCGTCGAGCCCTCGGCCGCGCGCGGTGCCCAGCTCGCCGAGCGGTTCAAGATCCGGGTGAGCACCTCGGTCGCCGACGCGGTCGTCGGCGCCGACATCGTCGTGGTCGCGGTCAAGCCGGGCGTGGTCGACTCGGTGCTCACCGACCTGTCCAAGGCCGATCTGGACACCGGTGCCGAGCAGGTGCTGGTCTCGCTGGCCGCCGGTGTCACCACCGCGCACCTCGAGGCCAAGCTGCCCGCCGGCTACCCCGTGGTGCGGGTGATGTCCAACACGCCGATGCTGGTGGGGCAGGGGATGAGCGTGCTCTCGCCCGGCCGCTACGCCAAGCCCGAGCAGCTCGAGCAGGTCGGCGAGATGCTCGAGGCCGTCGGCAAGGTGGTCACGGTGCCCGAATCGCAGATGGACGCGGTCACCGCGGTCTCCGGCTCCGGGCCCGCGTATTTCTTCCTGGTCGTGGAGGCCATGATCGACGCCGGGGTGAGCCTCGGGCTGACCCGCGATGTCGCGAGCGAGCTGGTCGTCCAGACGATGATCGGCTCGGCGGCGCTGCTCGACGAGACCGGCCAGAGCGCGGTGGACCTGCGGGTCGCGGTCACCTCGCCCGGCGGCACCACCGCCGCGGCCCTGCGCGAACTCGAGCGCGGCGCGCTGCGTTCGACCTTCAGCGAGGCATTGCACGCCGCCAGGCAACGATCCGCCGAACACGGCACGTCGAACGAATGACCGCCGGGTACCCGGGATGAAAACCGATTTCTCACACCCGTCGCAGTAATCCCACTGGTCCCGCTAAGCTCGTAGAAGCACGTGCGTGTCTGTTCCGCCGGTGGGGAAGCCGGCGGCGCGGACGTGCCGGAGGTCAGTGATGCCATGATGGCTGCGAACAGAATGTCAGCGAATAATTCACCGGCGTCGGGTGGCGGATCGGGTTCGCCCGCTCCCCGGGCCGGAGCTCCGCAGGGACAACCGGTGATCGGCGGTGGCACGCAGTTTCTCACCGTCGCCGAAGTCGCCGATCTCATGCGGGTCTCGAAGATGACGGTGTATCGGCTCGTGCACTCGGGTGAACTGCCCGCGGTGCGCGTCGGCCGGTCCTTCCGGGTGCACGCCAAGGCGGTGCACGACTACCTGGAGACGTCCTACTTCGACGCCGGATAGGTTCTCGACCGCCTCGATCTGGACTGACCGGAGGGTGCGACGAAGGAGTACCCGCAGGGAGGGAAGATCGAGGGAACAGGTCGAGAACCCGCGGGCGCCAGCCCGCAGACCGAGCTGTAGCATGGGCACTCGGTTCGTGTCCGCCTGCCGGTGGCACCGCTTCGTGGTGTCCGGTGCACCCCGGCGGCGCGGACACCAGAAGACGCACGCGACACCGTGTGTGTATGCCGAGTAGAGAGAACGCGAGGAAACCCTATGGGTTCTGTGATCAAGAAGCGCCGCAAGCGTATGTCGAAGAAGAAGCACCGCAAGCTGCTTCGCCGCACGCGTGTGCAGCGGCGCAAACTCGGCAAGTAAGCCCGCATGCCTGCGACGAGCCCGTCACCTTCGAGGTGGCGGGCTCTCGCTGTGAAATGGTCGGGTTTGTAAATCTCACTGTGCGGTGACCATCGTCATCGTTAAAAGCTTGTTGATCGTGGCGGCGGGTGGCGCGAATGCGGCTACTCTGGTACGCGGGAAAACATGAGAAGCAGGGGGCTTTGCGTGGGGTCAGATCCGAAAGTCGTCCTGGTCACCGGAGCCAGTCGTTTCTTCGGTGGCAATGTCGCGGCCAGGCTCGCCGCCACACCCGGCGTCGAGCGGGTGATCGCCGTCGACACCATGACCCCCAGCCGCGAATTGCGCAGGCGGATGGGCAGCGCCGAGTTCGTGCGCGCCGACATCCGCAATCCGCTGATCCGCAAAGTCGTCGAGGGCAACGGCGTCGACACCGTCGTGCACGCCTCGGTCCTCACCCGCCCGCCCGCCGGTGGTGGGCGCGCGGTGATGAAGGACCTCAATGTCCTCGGGGCGATGCAACTGCTCGCCGTGTGCCAGAAGGCGCCGTCGGTGCGGCGTGTCGTGGTGCGGTCGTCCTCGGCGGTCTACGGGTGCAGTGCCAAGGACCCGGCCAAGTTCACCGAGGAGATGGGCGCGCGCACCCCGCCCGCGGGATGGTTCGCCCGCGACATGATCGATATCGAGGCCCTGGTCCGCGCGATGGCGCGGCGCAGGCCCGACATCTCCGCCGCCATCCTGCGCTTCGCGCCGATCGTCGGGCCCCGGCTGGCCGATCACGGCGTGCAATACCTGCGGTCGCCGATCACGCCGACCGTGCTGGGCCGCGAGGCCAGGCTGCAATTGCTGCACGAGGAAGACGCGGTCGCGGTGCTGGTGCACGCGGCGCAGCGGGCCAATGGTGGCACGGTCAATGTCGCCGGTGACGGCGCGCTGGCCATGTCGCAGGCGATCCGGCGGGCCGGGCGGATCACCGTCCCGGTGCCCCTGTTCGCCTTCCGCACGGTCGGGCGCACGCTGATGGGCCCGATCATGCGCGGCTTCAGCGGTGAACAACCCGACTACTTCCACTTCGGTTGCGGACTCGACACCACCCGCATGCGAACCGAACTCGGTTTCACGCCCCGCTGGACCACGGTCCAGGCATTCGACGACTTCATCGCGGGCGCAGCGTTGCGGCCCGTCTTCGATCCGGCATGGATCGACGCCGCGGAACACAAACTGCTCGGCCTCATCGGGGCCGGTTCAGGAGCGCATACATGAACGAGGGAGCGAAAGTCATCCGTCTCGACGTGAATGTCGAGACCAGGCAACGACCTGCGGCCCGGCGCTGGCCGGATCAGCCGATGCAGGCGATGCCGGTCACTTCGCTGAGTGAACGCAGGCCGGGGATGCCGCCGCGGCCCCCGAAGACGCTGTCGGAGGTCGTGCGCGAGGCCCTCGGCGAGCAGATCGAGAAGACCGCCGAATTCGCGCGCCGCCGCCTCACCGGCGACTACCAGATCGACGAGTTCGGTTACGACCGCCACCTGCTCGAATCGGTCATCCTGCCCGCGCTGCGCCCGCTGTCGGACTACTGGTTCCGGGTCGAGACCGCCGGCATCGAGAACATCCCCGCCACCGGGGGAGCGCTGCTGGTCGCCAACCACGCGGGCACCGTGCCGATCGACGGGCTCATGCTGCAACTGGCCGTGCACGACAAGCACCCCGAGCAGCGCGCGCTGCGCCTGCTGGCCGCCGACCTCATCTTCGAACTGCCGATGCTGGGCGCGCTGGCCCGCAAGGCCGGGCACACCCTGGCCTGCCACCCCGACGCCGAGCGGCTGCTGCGCTCCGGACACATCGCCGGTGTTTTCCCGGAGGGTTTCAAGGGCGTCGGAAAGAATTACGCCGACCGGTACAAGTTGCAGCGATTCGGTCGTGGCGGGTTCGTTTCCGCGGCGGTGCGCACCGGGGTGCCGATCATTCCGGTCTCGATCGTCGGTTCGGAGGAGATTTATCCGAAACTGGCCGATATCAAGCCGCTGGCCCGTTTGCTCGGATTGCCCTATTTCCCGGTGACCCCACTGTTCCCGCATTTGGGTCCGCTCGGCGCAATTCCGCTGCCGTCGAAGTGGTACATCGAGTTCGGCGAACCGATCGACACCTCGTCGTACGCACCCGAGGAAGCCGACGATCCGATGACGATGTTCGAGGTCACCGACCAGGTCCGCGAAACCATTCAGCAGACCCTCTACAAGCTGTTGGCCAAGCGTCGGAATCCGGTCCTGGGCTGAAGACAGCGGCAGGCATCCCCAGCCCCGCACCCGCGACCCCGAGGAGCGGCGGCCACGCAGTGGCCGGTCGCGGCCGG
>NZ_JBSGDP010000105.1:0-10128 GCF_053602435.1 Nocardia sp. NPDC004415 | reverse complement strand
CTCTTCCCCTCCCCCACTATCTTCCTATATAAATAAATCATCGCCCGCCGCCTGTTGGTTCGCCCCACCCGATCACCTCGACCGCCCGCCCACAGCACCTGTGCGCGCCCGGTTCGCGCTGCGGCGCGGGCGACCTATCCGGATTCCGCACCGGGACGAATGCCTCCACGACAGCGTGCCCAGCGGACGAGGACGGTGCGAGCAGGTGGAGACCGACGGCGGCGGCGCATCGGGTGGGCGGGATCGGTCGCTGCCCGCCCGGGCACAGATGATGCGGGCGGTCTGCGGCGTCACCGGCGACGGTGATCCGGTGCTGTGCGCGGCACACGAACTGGCCGCGCTGCACGAACGCCGCGAACAGCTCGCCCCCGGCGACACCCGCGAGATCGACGGTGAGCGTGCGCGTCTGGTGTGCGAGATCGACCGCTGGGTGGTGATCCGCTCGCCCCGGCCCGCGCTCACCGCGCCCATGCACACCGAGAGCGTCGGTGCCGTGATCGACCGCATGGCGCACTTCGCCGCCCTCACCTACCGCGCCCTGGCATGCGGCGCCGAATCCGAACTGCGCGCCGCCCAGCAGCGCCTGCACGAACTCGCCTGCGGCTACGGCGATCTCATCGCCGAGGTCGCCACCGGCACCCGCCGCCTGCCCGACGGCGACCCGGAAAACGATGGCGCACAACCAAGCCGGGACCACCCGCACACCGAATAACAGGTGGTGCGCCGCCCGAGACCGGCCACGGAACCAGCGCACCAGCTCTCCCGCCGCGCTGGGGTGCACAACCCCACCCTCCCCCAGGTCCGGCGCGGCACCCGGTCCCCGCCTTCGGGCAGCGGGGACCGTCCGTACTCCGGAAACGATCGGCCCCGTACCGCGGTGGTACGGGGCCGATCTTTCGTCAGTACAGGCGCACCGCGACCAACTGCCAACCGCGCGAAGTGGTTTCGATCCGGCCCGCCAGCGCGAGGGTGCGCTTGCCCCGCTGATAGGTCGCGAACAGCTCGGTGGCGTCGGTCTCCGTCGGAGTCAGCCGCACGTTGATCGCGGTGGCCGAGCCGAGTGCGCGGCCCGGCGCGAGGTCGTTGCGCACGATCGTCTCGACCGAGGACAGGACCTTCGGGTCGACCACGGCGTTCAGCTGGGCCGGCGTACGGCGACGATCGACGACCTCGAGCAGCAGCCGTACCGCGTGGTCGGCGAAACGTTCGGCGCCGTCGGCGAATCCGGCGCGCGGGCGTCGGCCGGTCTCGCCCGCGGCGGATTCGGGATACCCCTTGCGGTGACATCCCCGCTGCACCGCGAGACGGATGCCCAGCGGCGCGCCCGCGCGGCGGCCGCGGTGATGGCGGGAAATCGGCTGTGTGGCACCGGTGTTCGCGGCCGGGCGGTGGCCGGACAGCTGCAGCAGCCCCGGTTCGCAGTGCGGCGCGGACGACAACGACAGTGGATCCGTAGACATGGCACGTCCCCTCGAGTCGGCCCACCCACTCCCCAGTAGTGGCGCACAGCATGCCACGGGGGTACGACAGGTGTCCGTGGAATCGGGGCAGGTCACCTCACGGTGTCCGGCTCAGAACAGGGTCATCGGTTCGGTGGGCGCGGGGGTGGGCCGGGCGGGGAGTTCGGGCAGCTCGGCGCGGACCTCGTCGTGGAAGCGGCGGGCCAGCTCGCGGGCGGAGGCGTTGTCGGGGGTGTGCACGAACACCGTCGGCGAGCGGCCCTCGCGCAGCCACGTCACCACCGTCTCGACCCACGGCCGCCAGCCCGCCACGGTCCGGTCGACATCGGCGCGGCCGTGGTAGCGCACGATCGGGTACTCGGTGAGCGCGCGCATCCGGCGCGGCACCCGCGGCTTCTTGGCCCGCGCCTCGAACTCCGACGGGTCACCCGCCGGTCCGTCGAACAGCACCGTCGTGTCGAAGGGCACCCACTCTGCCCCGATCCGGCCGAGCACCCGCTCGAGCTGCACCGCGGCGCGCTCGTCGGTGAAGAACGCGGGGTGGCGCACCTCGACCGCGCAGCGCAGCCCGGCGGGTAGTTCGCGCTGGAACCGGGCCAGCGCGCCCAGATCGGTCGGCCCGAAGGAGGCGGGCAGCTGGATCCACAGGGCGTGCACCCGCGAACCGAGCGGCGCCATCACGTCGAGGAAGGCGGCCAGCTCGGCACCGGCGTCGACGAGCCTGCGCTCGTGGGTGACCGCACGCGGCGGCTTGAGCACGAACCGGAAGTCCGGCGCGGTCTGGCCCGCCCAGGACTCGACGGTGGACGGCGAGGGTGTCGCGTAGAAGGTGGTGTTGCCCTCCACCGCCGCACAGTACCCCGAATACGCCCGCAACCGCTCCCCCGGCGCGGGCAGCCGCTCCTGCCACCGCGGATGGGTCCACATGGCACATCCCATCCGCAGCTCACGCACAGGCCGACGGTAGTACAGGCAACGTCCACGCCTAAAATGAGACCGGTTGCCACCATTTCGCCCCGTGCGCGTTCCCCGGTGCGCGCACGACGGAAAGGGCCTGTGATGGCGATTCTCACCAGTGAGCGGCTGCCCGCTGCCCGCGCCGCGCGCACCCGGTCCTGGCTGGGCGTTTCCGCCGCCATGGTCGCGATCGCCTGGGGCGGCAACGAGTTCACCCCGCTGCTGGTGATGTACAAGGCGCACGGCCTGCCGCTGACCGCGGTCGACCTGCTGCTGTTCTACTACGTCCTCGGTATCGTGCCCGCCCTACTCATCGGCGGACCGCTCTCGGACCGTTTCGGCCGCCGCCCGCTCATGCTCCCGGCCCCGCTCATCGCCGCGGCGGGCTCGCTGCTGCTGGCCGCCGGTGCCGCCTCGGTGCCGATGCTGGCGGCCGGGCGGATGCTGTGCGGTGTCGCGCTGGGACTGGCCATGGCTGTCGGCGGCAGCTGGCTCAAGGAACTCTCGCAATCGCCCTACGACACCGCGCCCGCAGGCACCGGCGCCCGCCGCTCGGCCATGAGCCTGACCGCGGGTTTCGCGCTCGGCGCGGGCGTGGCGGGCACCCTGGCCCAGTGGGGTCCGCTGCCCGATTCCACCGCCTACCTGGTGAACGCCGCGCTGTGCGTGGCGACCTCGCTCTGGCTGGCCCGCACCCCGGAAACGGTGACCCGGCCCGCGCACCCGGGCAGCTTGCGTGAGGACCTGAAGATCCCCGCCGCCGGGCACCGCCGGTTCCTGCGCGTCGCGGTACCGGTGGCCCTGTGGCTGTTCACCGCCAACGCCACCGCCTACGCGGTGCTCCCGACGCTGATGCTGCCGCGCGTGCAGCAGGCGCCGATCGCCTTCTCCGCCCTGGTCACCATGGTCACGCTGGGCTGCGGCTTCACCATCCAGTCCGTCGCCCGCCGCATCGACCGGCCGGGCACCGCCAGGGCCGCGGTGGTCGCGCTGATCCTGCTCACCGTGGGTATGGGCCTGGCCGCGTGGACGGCCGCGACCCTGAGCGTGTGGGTGACCCTGCTGACCGCGGTGGTCCTCGGCAGCGGCTACGGCATCGGCCTGGTGGCGGGCCTGCAGCAGATCGAGCGCATCGCGGGCCCCGGCGATCTGGCCGGGCTCAATGCCGTCTTCTACTCGGTGAGCTACCTGGGCTTCGGTGTGCCCGCGGTGCTGTCGGCGCTGCACGGCAGCTTCGGCTTCGGCTACCCGGTCATGTACGTGATCACCGCGCTGATCGCCGCGAGCTGCCTCGCCTTGGTCGCCGCCAACTACCGCGAGCGCTGACCGTGCGACCATGCAGGGCATGGACGAGGACCGGGTGGAGACGCTGCGGCGCTGGGCCGATTCCGGCGCGATCTGGCGGGTCCTGAGCCGCCGCGGCGACACCGTGACCATCGGTCTGTTCGAATGCACCGGCGGTCAGGAGGCCGACCGCTTCACCTCCGGCGACCCCGCCCTGCTGCGATTTCTCGGCGAACGCACCAGCAGCGAAGACTGATCCGCGCCGCGCGGCGAGCTACGCTGGTCGGGGCCGCGCAGCGAGCAGGAGGTGACACGGTGGACCGTCGGCAATTCGGGGTGGGACTCGTCGCCGCGCTCGCCGTAGCCGTCACCGCCTGCGACTCCATGAGCTCCGACGCCCCCGCGACCACCACCGAGCCCGAGCCCGACATCACCATCGTGCCCGCCGCCGACGCCACCGCCGTGGACCCGCTCGGGCCGGTCCGGGTGAGCACCAACGCGGGCACCCTCACCGAGGTCACCATGACCAACGAGGCGGGCCGCACGATCGAGGGCATCTTCACCCCCGACAAGAGCGCCTGGAAACCCGCCGAACCGCTGGGCTACGGCCACACCTACACGATCCGGGCCGAGGCGCTCACCGTCACCGGCCGGGTCGGGCCGATCACCTCCTCCTTCGCCACGCTGGCCCCGAACAACCAGACGAAGGTGTACTTCCGCACCACCGGCGGCGCCGCGCTGGCCCCGACCGGGGAGTACGGCGTGGGCACCGTGGTCGTCGCGCACTTCGACGAGGACGTCCCCGACCGCGCCGTCGCCGAGCAGATGCTCGCGGTCCGCACCGAACCCCCGGTCCCCGGCTCCTGGTACTGGCTCGACGACCGCAACGCCCACTGGCGCCCACAGAACTACTACACCCCGGGCACGAAGGTCACCCTGACGGCCGACATCTACGGCAAGGATCTCGGCGGCGGCCTCTACGGCCAGGAGGACACCGAGACCAGCTTCACCATCGGGCCCTCGCACGTCTCCCTCGTCGACGACAACGACAAGCAGGTCCGCGTCTACGAGAACGGCACCCTGATCAAGACCATGCCCACCTCGATGGGCCGCGGCGGCAGCGAGGAGATCGCGGGCAAGACCATCTCCTTCTGGACCCAGCCCGGCGTCTACACCGTCATGGACAAGGCCAACCCGGTGATCATGGACTCCTCCACCTACGGCCTGCCGGTCAACTCCCGGCTCGGCTACAAGGAGAGCATCGGCTGGGCCACCCGGATCAGCACCGACGGCATCTACCTGCACCAGCTCGACGACACCGTCTGGGCTCAGGGCAACACCAATGTCTCGCACGGCTGCCTGAATCTCAGCGGCGAGAACGCGCAGTGGTTCTACGAATTCTCCCGGCCCGGTGACGTGGTGGAGATCCGCAACACCGGCGGCGCACCGCTCGAGGTGTGGCAGAACGGCGACTGGAGTGTGCCGTGGGAGCAGTGGCAAGCGGGTAGTGCGCTGCGGTGACCCGCGACCACGGTCCGTCACCACGCCGGGACCCGTCCCGGTGCGGACCACGCCGGGTCGGTGAACCGGTCACCGGCGTCCCCCGTGCGCGCGGGCTCGCACCGCTGCGCCGCGCCTGCCTGATCCTGGTGCGGCTGTGCGCGGCGCTGCTCGCGCTGGCTGTGCTCACCGGTACCGGCATGGCCTGGTCGGCCAAGAACGAAGTCGAGTCCGGCTTCACCCATTCCACCGCTCTCGGCCAGGACGCGCCCCGCTCCCGGGGCGGCGCGGTGAACATCCTGCTGATCGGCCTGGACACCCGCAAAGACCTCGACGGCAACGACCTGTCCCCGGAAGTCCTCGCGGCCCTGCACGCCGGCGACGGCTCCCACGGCGGCTACAACGCCAATTCGCTGATCCTGCTGCACATTCCGGCCGACCGCGACCGAGTCGTCGCCTTCTCCATCCCACGCGACAACTACGTGCGCGTCACCGGCATCCCCGGCTATCAGCAGATCAAGATCAAAGAGGCGTACGGGCTGAAGAAGGCCGCGGTGCACGCGCGGCTGCTCGAGCAGGGCGAGACCGACCCGGTGGTGCTGGAACGGCGCGGCCGGGAGGCGGGCCGCGCCTCCGTGGTCGCGGCGGTACGTGACCTGGTCGGGGTGCCGATCGACCGGTTCGCCGAGATCTCACTGGCCGGTTTCTACGATCTGGCCACCGCGATCGGCGGCGTGGACGTGTGCCTCAACAACCCTGTCGACGACAGCGAGTACTCCGGCGCGGTGTTCCCCGCGGGCCCACAGCATCTCGACGGCGCCCAGGCGCTGGCCTTCGTGCGCCAGCGCCACGGCCTGTTCCACGGCGACCTCGACCGCACCCACCGCCAGCAGGCCTTTCTCACCGCGGTGGCGGCGAGACTCCGCGAGTCCGGCACGCTCACCGATCTGAGCAAGCTGTCGGCGCTGATGACGACGGCGCACCAGGACATCGTGCTCTCCGACGGCTGGAATCCGTTCGACTTCGCCCGCGAACTCGGCGCCGCCGGAGCACTTCCCGTCGAGTTCCGCACACTGCCGGTGCTGCGCTACGACGTGATCGACGGCCAGGACGTGAACATCATCGATCCCGCCGCGATCCGCCACGAGGTACGCACGGCCTTCGGCCTCGAATCCCCCGACCCCGCCCACTCGACCGACGAATCGGCCGAGGTCACGTCCGACTCCGCCGATACCGAAACGTCCGCGACGCCACTCCCCGACGCGGGTGCCCCCTCCACCGACACCGAATCGTCCGTCACACCACTCACCGACGCGGGCGCCCCGGTCACCACCGTCCCCGGCGACACCATCCCCTGCGTCGACTGAGGTCCGGCCACCGGAACCCCCGGTGGCCGAACCGTCTTCAGTCCTCGTCAGTCCTCCGGCGCGTCCGGATAGGCGTCCTGCCGGTATCCCCCGCGCAGCGTGCCGTCCACATAGGCCGCCTTGCAGGCCCGCCGCGCGATCTTGCCGCTCGACGTGCGCGGAATCGACCCCGCGGGCACCAGCAGCAGATCCCGCACCATCACCCCGTGCCTGCGCGCGATGGCCGCGCGCACCGCGTCCACGATCGGCCCCGGCTCGAGTTTCGCCGCGCCCGTGCCGCGTTCGGCCACCACCACCAGCGCCTCGGCCATCTCGTCGGTACTGCCGCCCGCGGCCTGCACCGGCGCGGGCAGTTCCCGCGTCTGCACCGAGAACGCCGCGACGAATCCCGGCCGCAGTGCCGTGCTGGCCTCCTGCGCGGAGTACTCGAGATCCTGCGGGTAGTGATTGCGCCCGTCGACGATCACCAGGTCCTTCACCCGGCCGGTGATGAACAGCTCACCGTCGTGGTAGGCGCCGAAATCACCGGTGCGCATCCACCGCGCGTCGTCGGGGGCGCCCTCGGCCCGGCTGCCGACCGGATTGCGCCTGGTCACCCGGTTGTGGAAGGTCTCGGCGGTCTCCTCCGCCCGGCCCCAGTACCCGATGCCCATATTGTCGCCGTGCAGCCAGATCTCGCCGACCTCGCCGTCGCGGCGCTCGTTGCCGGTCTCCGGGTCCACGATCACCGCCCACTGCGACCGCGCCACATACCCGCACGACACCTGAGCCACGGCCTGCGGCGCGTGCTCGTCGACCTCGATCATCCGGCCCGCGCCGAGCTGCGCGCGGTCCACGTAGACCACCCGCGCCTCGTCGTCGCGCCGGGTCGCCGAGACGAACAGGGTCGCCTCGGCCATCCCGTAGCAGGGCTTGATCACGGTCTTGGACAGCCCGTACGGCGCGAACGCCTCGTTGAACTTGCGCATCGAGGCCACCGACACCGGCTCGCTGCCGTTGATCAGCCCGATCACATTGGACAGATCCAGCGTCTCGCCGTCCTTGGGCAGTCCACGCACCGCCGCGTGCTCGAACGCGAAATTCGGTGCCGCCGAATAGATCTCGGCACCATCGGACTGCGCGGCCAGCTCCTTGATCCAGCGCGAGGGTCGCCGCACGAACGCGCTCGGCGACATGATGGTGATGAACTTGCCGCCGATCGTCGGCAGGATCACCGTGAGCAGGCCCATGTCGTGGAACAGCGGCAGCCAGGTGACCCCGCGCGCGTTCTCGGTGATGCCGATGGCGTCGATCATCTGCAGCAGATTGGTACCCACCGACCGGTGCGTGATCTCCACCCCGGCGGGCACCCGGGTGGAGCCCGAGGTGTACTGCAGATAGGCCACGCTGTCGATATTGATCTCGGGCCTGCGCCACCCCTGCCCGACGGTGTCCGGAATCGCCTCCACCGCGATGATCCTGGGCCGTTGCGCGGCGGGCAGTTCGCGGAAGAACTTGCGCACCCCCGCCGCCGCGCTGCCCACGGTGAGCACCGCGGCCGGATCGCAGTCACCGAGCACCGCGTGCAGCCGGTCGCTGTGGCCCTGTTCCTCCGGGTCGAACAGCGGCACCGCCACATTGCCCGCGTACACGGCCGCGAACAGCGCCACCACATAGTCCAACCCCTGCGGCGCCAGCACCGCCACCCGGTCACCGGGCGCGGTCACCTGCTGCAGCCGGGCCGCGACCGCCCGCAGCCGGACGCCGAATTCCCGCCAGGTCAGTTCCTGGTATTCCCCCTCGCGTTCGCGCGAATAGTCGATGAAGCGGTAGGCCAGATCGTCACCGTTGGCCTCGCTGTGCTTGTCGACGAAGTCGATCAAGGTCTGGTCACCCGGAATCCGGATATTGCCCTGCGCGTCCACATAGTCGTCGAATGTCTCGCCGATCATTCCCAATCCTTTTGTGGCAGTTGGTGTCAGTACCGTCCGAAGGCGATCGCCACGTTGTGCCCGCCGAATCCGAAGGAGTTGTTCACCGCGTAGTCGACCCGGCCGGGCCTGGCCTGCCCGCACACCACGTCGAGATCGATCTCGGGGTCCTGGTTCTCCAGGTTCAGCGTGGGCGGAATGACGCTGTCGCGCACGGTGAGTACGGTGAGTACCGCTTCGAGCGCGCCGACCGCGCCGATCGAGTGTCCCAGTGCCGATTTCGGCGCGTACACCGAGGCGTGCGCGCCGATCGCCTTGCCGATGGCATTGGCCTCGGCGGTGTCCCCGATGGGGGTGGCGGTGGCGTGGGCGTTGATGTGGGTGACGTCCTCGCGGCCGATCCCACCGGTCTGCAGCGCCCGCGTCATCGCCCTGGCCGCGCCGGTCCCCTCGGGATCGGGTGCGACGAGGTGGAATCCGTCGGAGGTGACCCCCGCGCCGAGCAGCCGCGCGTGGATGGTGGCGCCGCGTGCCTTGGCGTGTTCCTCGGTCTCGATCACCATCATCGCGCCCGCCTCGCCGAAGACGAAGCCGTCGCGGTCGCGATCGAAGGGCCGCGAGGCCGCCTTGGGGTCGTCGTTGCGGGTGCTCATGGCGCGCATCTGGGTGAACGCCGCGATCGGCACCGCCTGGATGGACCCCTCGACCCCGCCGGTGACCACCATGTCGGCGTCGCCCATCACGATCATCCGCCAGGCGTTGGCGATCGCCTCCGAGCCCGACGAGCAGGCCGACACCGGCGTGGAAACCCCTGCCCGCGCGCCCAATTCGAGTCCGACGCAGGCGGCGGGACCGTTGGGCATGATCGCCTGCACGGTGTGCGGGGAGACCTTGCGGTAGCCGCCGTTGCCGAGCTTGTCCCGGGCGTAGATCAGTGATTCGGCGCCGCCGAGTCCGGTGCCCACCGAGACGCCGAGCCGGTCGCGGTCCACCTCGGGACTGCCCGCGTTGCGCCACACCTCACGACCGAGGACCACGGCCATCTGCTCGACATAGGACAGCCTGCGCGCCTCTTCACGGGTCAGCGAGGCGGCGGGAGAAACCTTGAGGTGGCCGCCGATCCGGACCGGCAACTCGAAATCGTCGATGAAGGAATCCTCGAGGACGTCGATCCCGCTTTCGCCGTTGAGCAGACCCTTCCAGGTCGAGTCGACGTCGCCCGCGATCGACGTGGTCGCCGCCAGGCTCGTGACCACGATGTCCGTCATAGTTTTTCGCTCACTCTCTCTAGCTAATGCCACGACTGATCGGGTACCGCTGATGGAGCTGAACTGGTGGAGCGTATATGTACTCGGCGCGACGCGCCCAAATTCAGAAACATGCGCTGCCGCACCGTGTCGTTCGGAAGCGCTCTGTACTGGGTCTACGCTAGCGCAACTCATGCTTTTCACTTGCACGGAAGGTAACGAGCGTGGCCAGGAACCTCACCCAACTGGAACTTCTCATCGAGCTGGAAGGGGTGGCGGCCGACAATGTCGACCGTCATCTGTCCATGGCCAAGGACTGGAATCCGCACGACTACGTCCCGTGGGACGAGGGCCGCAATTTCGCCGCCATGGGCGGAAACGATTGGGAGCCGGGACAATCCCG
>NZ_JBSGDP010000104.1:0-10219 GCF_053602435.1 Nocardia sp. NPDC004415 | reverse complement strand
GGCATGGTGTGGGGGCCTTTCGTGGCGACCCTGACGGGACTCGAACCCGCGACCTCCGCCGTGACAGGGCGGCGCGCTAACCAACTGCGCCACAGGGCCTCGATGTAGTGCTGGTGCAGCGTACGCCAGGTGGGCCGTCCGGGCGTAATCGTGCTGGTCGGCGCGATAGTTGACACCCACGTCAAGTCCGATGACACTGTGACCGTGACCACACCGGGGGCTGAGTCGTCGAGGAATCCCGTGAAATTGCTGATCGCCAATCGTGGTGAGATCGCCCTGCGCGTGCTGCGCACCGCCACCGAACTCGGGCTCGGCACCGTCGCGGTGTACGCCGAGGACGACGCGCTCACCCCGCACGTCCACCTGGCTGACGAGGCGTTCGCCCTGCCCGGCACCGGAGCCGCCGCCTACCTCGATCAGGACGCGATCCTGGCCGCCGCCAAGGAATCCGGCGCGCACCTGGTCCACCCCGGCTACGGCTTCCTCAGCGAGAACGCCGCCTTCGCGCGCGCCTGCGCGGCCGCGGGACTCGTCCTCGCCGGGCCCGATCCGGCCGCGCTCGACCTGTTCGGTGACAAGTCCGCGGCCCGGCGCGCGGCGGTCGCCGCCCAGGTGGCGGTGCTGCCCGCCACCGACGGACCCAGCGAGCTCGCCGACATCCGCGCGTTCTTCGCCGCACAGCCCGGCGGCGTCATGATCAAGGCGCTCGCCGGGGGCGGTGGGCGCGGAATGCGGGTGGTGCGCGCGGCGGACGAACTCGACGACGCTTTCCGGCAGTGCGCCGCGGAGGCCCAGCTCGGTTTCGGCGATCCGGCCGTCTTCGCGGAGGCCCTGTTCGAGCACGCCCGGCACATCGAGGTGCAGATCGTGGCGGCCGACGGGGTGGCACTGGCGGTGGGTGACCGGGATTGCAGTGTGCAGCGCCGTCATCAGAAGCTGATCGAAATCGCTCCGGCACAAGATCTTTCACCGGGGCTGCGCCGGAAGCTGCACGCCGCGGCGGCCCGGCTGTGCGCGAGTGTGGACTACCGGGGACTGGCCACGGTCGAATTCCTGGTCTCCGGCGGCGAATTCGTGTTCCTCGAGGTGAATCCGCGTATCCAGGTGGAACACACCGTCACCGAGGAGGTGACCGGGATCGATCTAGTCGCCGCACAGCTCGCCCTCGCCCAGGGCGCCCGCCTCGACGACCTGGATCTGCCGCCCGGCGTCCGCGCCGAGGCAGGCGCCACCACCGGCGAACCCGCCGCGGCCGACGGCATCGCCATCCAGACCAGGGTGAACATGGAAGCACCGGCCGCCGACGGTTCCACCGTGCCCACCGCGGGCACCCTCGCCGCATTCGCGCCGCCCACCGGCCCCGGCGTGCGCGTGGACACCTTCGGCCGCCCCGGCCTCGCCCCGAGCCCGCGCTACGACTCGCTGCTGGCCAAGGTGATCACCCGCACCCGCGGCCGGTCTTTCGCCGCCGCGGCGCGCAAGGCCGAGACCGCGCTGGCGGAGTTCACCGTCACCGGGCTCGGCACCAATATCGGCCTGCTGCGGAAAATCCTCGCCGACAGCGCCTTCCGCTCCGGCACCGTCACCACGGGCTACCTCGCCGAACACCTGCCCGCACTGCTCGCCGGGGCCGACCGGCCCGAGGTCACCGGTGCGGCCGTGGAGCTGTATCCGGGGCAGGAGGCCGTGCGCGCCCAGCTCGCGGGCACCGTGGTCGAGGTCGTCGGGGAGGGCGCCGAGGTCGGCGCCGGGGCGCAACTGGTGGTACTGGAGGCGATGAAGATGCAGCACGTGCTGGCCGCCCCGGTGGCCGCGCGGACCGTGCGGACGCTGGTCACGCCGGGTCAGGTGGTCTCCCCCGGCGACCCGCTGGTGATCATCGCCCACACCGGCGCCGACGACACCGGCGACGCCCGCGCCGACCTCGATCCCGGCAGGCCGCGCGCCGATGTCGAGGAGATTTTGGCCCGGCACCGGGTGACCCTCGACGAATCCCGGCCCGAGGCCGTCGCCAAACGACACCGCCTCGGCCGCCGCACCGCGCGCGAGAACATCGCCGACCTGGTCGACGACGGCAGCTTCGTCGAGTACGGCGCGCTCACCATCGCCGCCCAGCGCAGCAGGCGCGCCGAGGACGACCTCATCGCCAACACCCCGGCCGACGGCCTGGTCACCGGCCTGGCCACCATCGGCGCCGACCGCTTCGGCCCGGCCGCCGAAGCCGTGGTGATCTCCTACGACTACTCCGTGCTCGCGGGCACCCAGGGCAAGAACAATCACGCCAAGACCGACCGTGCCTTCGAACTGGCCGCGCGCAAACGGATTCCGGTGGTGCTGTTCGCCGAGGGCGGCGGGGGCAGGCCGGGCGACACCGACTGGACCGGTATGGGCTTGGAGGTGCCCACCTTCCGCGCGCTGGGCGCGTTGCGCGGGCGGGTGCCGCTGGTCGCGATCGTGTCGGGACGCTGTTTCGCGGGCAATGCCGCGCTGGCGGGCACCTGCGACGTGATCATCGCGACGCCCGACGCCAATCTCGGCATGGGCGGGCCCGCCATGATCGAGGGCGGCGGGCTGGGCGTGTACCGGCCGGACGACATCGGCCCGATCGAGGTGCAGCGGCGCAACGGTGTGGTGGACCTGGCCGCGCGCGACGAGGAGCACGCGGTGGCACTGGCCAAGCAGTACCTCGGCTATTTCCAGGGCGCGGTGGACGAGTACGAGGAGCCGGACCCGCGTCTGGCCCGGCACGTGGTACCGGAGAACCGCTTGCGCGCCTACGACATCCACCGCGCGATCGAGGCGATCGCCGATGTGGGCTCGGTACTGGAACTGCGCGCCGACTACGGCGTCGGGATCGTCACCGCGCTGATCCGGGTGCGCGGCGCGGCGGTCGGGCTGGTCGCCAACTCCAGTCATCATCTGGGCGGCGCGATCGATGCCGAGGCCGCCGACAAGATGGGCGATTTCCTCACGCTGTGCCAGTCGTTCGGGCTGCCGGTCGTCTCCCTGTGCGACACCCCGGGTTTCATGGTCGGGCCCGAGGCCGAGCGCACCGCCACCGTGCGCCGGTTCAGCAAGCTGTTCGTGCTCGGCGCCCAGCTCGACGTGCCCTTCGGCACGGTGATCCTGCGCAAGGGCTACGGGCTCGGCGCGATGGCCATGGCCGCCGGGCATCTGCGCGCGCCGGACTTCACCGTCGCCTGGCCGACCGGCGAGATCGGCCCGATGGGCCTGGAGGGCGCGGTGCGGCTGGGCTTCCGCAAGGAGCTCGAGGCGGTGGCCGATCCGGCCGAGCGCGAGAAGCTCTTCGAGCAGCTGCTCACCCTGGCCTATCAGCAGGGCAAGGCACTCACCGCCGCGACCGGCTTCGAACTCGACGACGTGATCGACCCCGCCGCCACCCGCGACTGGATCGCCACCCTCCGCCGATAGTTGACGTTGACGTCAACTTCAAATAGGTTCGCTCCATGTCACTCTTCGAAGTCTCCGAACGGGCCGAGAAATACCGGGCTGACCTGCTCGATTTCATGGACAGCCACGTCTACCCGGCCGAGCCCGTCTACGCCGAGCAGATGCGTGCAGCGGGCGACCCGCACTTCCAGCCGCCGGTTCTCGAAGAGCTCAAGGCCGAGGCCAAGCGCCGTGGGCTGTGGAATCTGTTCCACCCGCACCCCGGTCGCGGCCCCGGCCTGACCAACCTCGAGTACGCCCCGCTGGCCGAGATCATGGGTCGCAGCGTGCTCGCGCCGGAGGCGTGCAACTGCAACGCGCCCGACACCGGCAATATGGAAGTGCTCGAGCTGTTCGGCACCGAGGAACACAAGCGCAAGTACCTCGAGCCGCTGCTCGACGGCACCATGGCCTCGGCCTTCGCGATGACCGAACCCGCCGTGGCCAGCGCCGATGCCACCAATATCGAGCTGTCGATGGTGCGCGACGGCGAGGAGTACGTGCTCAACGGCCGCAAGTGGTTCGCCAGCAACGCCCTGCATCCGCTGTGCCGGGTGCTCATCGTGATGGGCAAGACCGATCCCACCGCGGCCACCCACCGGCAGCAGTCGATGATGGTCGTCCCGATCGACGCACCCGGTGTCACCGTGCTGCGCGGGCTGCCGGTCTTCGGCTACCAGGACCGCGAGGGCCACGCCGAGATCGATTTCGAGGACGTGCGGGTGCCGGTCACCGACGTGCTCAAGGGCGAGGGCGAGGGCTTCGCGATCAGCCAGGCGCGGCTGGGTCCGGGCCGTATCCACCACTGCATGCGCAGTATCGGCATGGCCGAGCGGGCGCTGGAACTGCTGTGCACGCGGGCCCTGAGCCGCGAGACCTTCGGCAAGCCGATCGCCGCCAACGCCAATATCCGCGACTGGATCGCCGAGGCGCGCATCGACATCGAGATGATCCGGCTGCTCACGCTGAAGGCCGCGTATCTGATGGACACCGTGGGCAACAAGGAGGCGCGCACCGAGATCGCCGCGATCAAGGTGGCGGCGCCGAGCATCGCGCTGAAGATCGTCGACCGGGCCATCCAGGTGCACGGCGCCGCGGGCGTCACCGACGATTTCCCGCTGGCCATGGCCTGGGCGCACCTGCGCACCCTGCGCTTGGCCGACGGCCCCGACGAAGTGCACAAGCGCAGCATCGCGCACCAGGAACTGCGCAAGTACCAGGAGAAGAAGTGATGACCGGACTCGATCTCACCGGCCGCGCCGCCATCGTCACCGGCGCCTCGCGCGGCATCGGCCTGGCCACCGCCCAGGCTCTGGCCGCCGCGGGCGCCGACGTGGTGCTGACCTCGCGCACCCAGGAGTCCGCCGACGCGGCCGCCGCGCAGCTCGGCGGCACCGCGCTGGGTGTCGGCGCGCACGCCGTCGACGAGGACGCCGCCCGCCGCTGCGTCGACCTCACCCTGGAACGCTTCGGCCGCATCGACATCCTGGTGAACAACGCGGGCACCAACCCCGCCTTCGGTCCCGTGATCGACCAGGACCACGCCCGTTTCGCCAAGATCTTCGACGTGAACCTGTGGGCGCCGGTGCTGTGGACCTCGCTGGTCACCAAGGCGTGGATGGGTGAGCACGGCGGGGCCGTGGTGAACACCAGCTCCATCGGCGGCTTCACCATGGAACCGAATATCGGTCTCTACAACGCCTCGAAGGCCGCGCTGATCCACCTGACCAAGCAACTGGCACTGGAACTCTCGCCGAAGATCCGGGTCAATGCCGTCGCGCCGGGTGTGGTGCGCACCAAGCTGGCCGAGGCGCTGTGGCGCGAGCACGAGCAGGCCGTGGTCGGCGCGACCGCGCTGAACCGGATCGGCGAGCCCGACGACATCGCCGCCGCCGTGGCCTTCCTGGTCTCCGACGCGGCGAGCTGGGTCACCGGCGAGACCATGGTGATCGACGGCGGCCAGAAGCTCGGCCACGCCGCGATGTTCCGGTCGGTGTCCGGTGGCTGATCTCACCGGCATCGACCCGGCCGTCATCGAGCGGTGGTTCACCGCGCTCGGCCTCGAGCACGCGGCGCCGTTGCGGTTCGATCGCATCGGCCTGGGTCAATCGAATCTCACCAATCTGGTGCGCGACGGCGCCGACCGGCGCTGGGTGCTGCGGCGCCCGCCGCTGGGACACCTGCTGGCCTCGGCGCACGACGTGGTGCGTGAGGCCAGGATCATGGCCGCGCTCGCCCCGACCGACGTGCCCGTGCCCGCGGTGCTCGGCGTGCTCGACGACCCGGCGGTGTCGGACGCTGCGCTGGTGCTGATGGAGTTCGTCGACGGACAGGTGCTCGACACCATGCCCGCCGTCGAGGCACTCACGCCCGCCCAGCGCGGCGCGGTCGCCGCCTCGCTGCCACGCACGCTGGCCCGCGTCCACGCCGTCGACCTCGACGCGGTGGGCCTGGCGGATCTGGCGAGCCACAAGCCCTACGCCGCACGCCAGCTCCGGCGCTGGGGCGGGCAGTGGGAACAATCCCGGACCAGGGACCTGCCCGAGATCGACACGCTCACCCGTCGCCTGGCCGCCGCGATCCCCGAGCAGCGCGAGGTCACCCTCGTGCACGGAGATTTCCACCTGCGCAACGTGATCACCTCCCCCGTCACCGGCGAGGTCGTGGCCGCGCTGGACTGGGAACTGTCCACCCTCGGCGACCCGCTGGCCGACATGGGCAGCCTGCTCGCCTACTGGGTGGAACCCGGCGAGGACACCGGCGGCGACTTCCCCGCCTCGTCCCTGCCCGGCTTCCCCACCCGCGCAGAAATGTCTGCGACCTACCTGGACCTGACCGGCCGCGACCCCGCCGCCCTGCGCTACTGGCACACCCTGGGCCTGTGGAAACTGGCGATCATCGCCGAGGGAGTCCTGCGCCGCGCCCAGGACGACCCCCGCAACAGGGCCGCCGCGGGCACCCCCACCGCCGAACGCATCGACGCGGTGGTCCAGCAGGCCCTCACTGTCGCCGACGAAGCTGGCATCTGACCCACGAACGCAAAAATCCCCTCACCAGATTCTGGTGAGGGGATCGTGGTGGCCAGAGCCGGGATCGAACCGGCGACCTTCCGCTTTTCAGGCGGACGCTCGTACCAACTGAGCTACCTGGCCGCAGGCACCCATACTGAATGCCGAACGCGAAGCGCCGGAATGAATCCGGCGCTTACTTGCGACCCTGACGGGACTCGAACCCGCGACCTCCGCCGTGACAGGGCGGCGCGCTAACCAACTGCGCCACAGGGCCTTGCTGTACTGCTACACAGTCCGAAGACTGTACCCCCTACGGGATTCGAACCCGCGCTACCGCCTTGAAAGGGCGGCGTCCTAGGCCGCTAGACGAAGGGGGCTCGTCCCGGATCTCTCCGGACCGGCTTTCAACGTTTCCGCTGGGAGCTCGCATAGCTTATGACAGGTGTGCGCAGACTTCCAAATCGGCTGGTCAGGCGCCCAAACCGAGGTCGTCGAGGCGAGCCTGCGCACGCCACCCGTCGCTGCGGAAGCTCTGGATCCACAGCGGGGTCGCCATGGCCTCCACGATGACCTCGAGCACCTCGGCGAAGCGGCCACGCAGATCGGCCGCCGAGCCGTTGGCGATCGGGTCGACCAGATAGCGCTGGCCGGCCAGGGCCGCGGACAGGGTGCGGGTGAAGCGGTCGGGGTCGGCGTCGGCGCGCAGCTGGCCGTCGTCGATGGCGCGCACCGCGAGCACGCGGGTGGCCCGGCCGACGATGCGCCCGCCGCCGTTGCCCGCGTCGCGGTGGAAATCGGGTTCGATCACCAGGCGGTACTCGGCCTGCACGATGGTGTCGTGCTCGAGCCGCAGGGCGATCTCGTCGACCATGCCGTGCAGCACGTCGAGCGGACCCAGATCGGCGCGCGCCAGCCAGCGCTCGGCACAGAACCGGTAGCGCTCGACCGCGGTCTCGAGGACCGCGCGCGCCAGGTCTTCCTTGGAGTCGAAGTGGAAGTACATCGCCCCCTTGGTCGCCCGCGACCCCTCCAGAATGCGGTTGAGCGATGCCGCCGCGTATCCGCTCTTCCCGAACTCGACGGCCGCGGACTTGATTATCGCCGCGCGTGTCCGGCGTGCCCGCTCTTGCTGCCGTGCCATGCTCGAAACGCCTCCGAACGTTCGCTGACGCGAATAGTGGTTTGAATAGCCGGTACCCCACCGACTGGTATGGTTCATCGGCCCGGGTGCGCCGCAGGGGGTGCACACTCGGGCTCCACTACCTGTGCGAACCGCCTCCTCCTGCGGTGCCGATTACCCCTTTGCCAGAAGTTCGCGTGCCCATCGCGATCACCCCGGCACCCGAACCCTCGATGAATTCCCCGGCCTGTCGCACCAGGCGTGTTCCGAAATTCACCAGGTGGTCACCGTACCCGTATTCGTGGATCGACACGCGGCAAATGAGGCACCCGTCCGAACATCCGGACCGGATATCCACCACAGCAAACGGATAGCGACCGAATTGGTTACATCGGCTACCAATTCCACAGTGGCACAATCCGGTTGACCTGGCCTTCCGCCCTTCCGGGAACCCCCTGCAGTTCGCCGAAAGGTCGCGAGACCGGCACCCCTACCGGACCACCTCATCGACCGGACACTCCTAGCTCTTTCAAAGTTGTTGCCCGGCAACAGTATTCGATAACCCACCGAAACGGGAAGTCCGAACGCCGATGGGTACCAGCCGTTTACCGCCGATAGCGACACCCACCAGCGGCGTTACCGGCCTCCGCCGGACACCACCCGACGGCACCGGGTACCGGTATTCGGCCCATCGCGACACCGTCCGCTAGACTCCCCACCGCGCCCCTTTAGCTCAGTTGGTAGAGCTGGTGACTTTTAATCACTAGGTCGTAGGTTCGAGTCCTACAGGGGGCACCACACCGCGAGGTCCACGGATACCCTGGGCGCGACCCGGGCCTACCGGGCACCCCTCTACCCAGGCGGAGCCGATGACCTCTTTCGATGATTTGCTCTCCCAAGTCCCCATCGCCCAGATCGCCGAGCAGCTCGGCGTCGACCAGGCGACCGCGACCACCGCCGTCCAGGCGACCCTGCCGACGCTGCTGGGCGGCCTGCAGGAGAACGCGGCCGCGCCCGAGGGCGCCGCGTCGCTGCTCGGGGCGCTCGACAACCACGGCGGCCTCGTCGAAGGCGCGGGCGCGGTGGATCTGAACCAGGTCGACGTGGCCGACGGCGCGAAGATCGTCGACAACGTCTTCGGTGACCAGAAGAACACCGTCATCAGCGCGCTCGGCGCCACCGGCGAGACCGGCGGCAACGACCTGGTCGCCAAGCTGCTGCCGATCCTGGCCCCGATCGTGCTCGCCTACCTGGCCAAGCAGCTCACCGGCGGCGGGTCCGCACCCGCGCCGCAGCCCCAGCCGCAGGCGGGCGGGGGCGGGCTCGGCGACCTGCTGGGCGGGCTGCTCGGCGGCGCGGGCTCCACCGGTGGACTCGGCGGGATGATCGGCGAGGCGCTGTCGAAGAACGCGGGCGGAGCGCTGGGCAGCGTGCTCGGCGGGCTGCTCGGCGGCAAGCGCTAACACCCTGCGGCCCGCAGCGATAGTCCCTACGCTGCGGGCCGTACACCTACACTCGTCAGCAAGACCAACCGGCATCTGCCGACGATGTGGCCGCGCACGACAATGTTTCGCATCACACCTACGGTGCCGTAAGGTATGGCCGCATCGCGACGTTCGACCGCAAGCACGACAGCGAAGGGTTTTTACATGGCAAGGGATCTGACTCAACTCGAACTGCTCACGGAGTTGGAGCCGGTTGCCGAGGAAAACGTCAACCGGCACCTGTCGCTGGCCAAGGAATGGCACCCGCACGACTACGTCCCGTGGGACGAGGGCCGCAACTTCGCGGCCATGGGTGGCATCGATTGGGATCCGGAGCAGTCCCAGCTCAGCGAGGTCGCCAAGGCGGCCATGATCACCAACCTGCTCACCGAGGACAATCTGCCGTCCTACCACCGTGAGATCGCCGAGAACTTCTCCCAGGACGGCGCCTGGGGCACCTGGGTCGGCCGCTGGACCGCCGAGGAGAACCGCCACGGCATCGTGATGCGCGATTACCTGGTGGTCACCCGTGGCGTCGATCCGGTCGCCCTGGAGAACGCCCGCATGATCCACATGACCAACGGCTTCGCCTCCCCCGCCGAGGTGGACGCGGGCTTCCTGCACTCGGTCGCCTACGTGACCTTCCAGGAGCTGGCCACCCGCGTGAGTCACCGCAACACCGGCAAGGTGTGCGACGACCCGATCGCCGACCGCATGCTGCAGCGCGTCGCCGCCGACGAGAACCTGCACATGATCTTCTACCGCAACCTCTGCGGCGCGGCGCTGGACCTGAGCCCCGACCAGGCGATCGAGGCCATCTCGCTGATCGTCGAGAACTTCCAGATGCCCGGCGCCGGGATGCCCAACTTCCGGCGCAACGGCGTGCTGATGGCCAAGCACGGCATCTACGACCTGCGTCAGCACCTCGAAGAGGTGGTGCAGCCGGTGCTCAAGAAGTGGAACGTCTTCGAGCGGACCGACTTCACCGCCCGCGGCGAGGCCACCCGCGAGCGCCTGGCCGGCTTCCTGGAGAAGCTGGGCGAGGACGTGCTGAAGTTCGAGGAGCAGCGCGACCGCATGCTGGCCCGCGAGGCCAAGAAGCGCGAACTGGCCGGCGTCTAGCCGACACCGACGACGAACGCCGCCCGCCGAGT
>NZ_JBSGDP010000103.1:0-10472 GCF_053602435.1 Nocardia sp. NPDC004415 | reverse complement strand
GCGGCGCCCGTCGTGGGTGCGGAAGCCGGTGCGCTGCACGCCCGTTGTGGCGGGGTCGACGAGGAACAGGCCGGTGCCGCCGTCGGGCAGAGCGGCGGTGACGATCAGCCGATCCGCGCTGTCACCGTGCGGTACCGGATGTTTGCGGCCGGTCAGCCGCCACGTCCCGCCCTGTTCGGCGGCGCGGGTGCCGACCTGGGTGCTCGGCCTGCGCACGCCCGGTTCACTGTGGGCGAAGACCGGCCGTAGTGTGCCTTCGGCGATCTGTGGCAGCAGTTCCTTGCGCTGGGCGGCCGATGCGGCACGGGAGATGATCATGGCGGGCAGCAGTGCGGCGTCGAGGACCGGTTCGGGTGCCAGTGCCCGGCCGAGTTCCTCCATGACCAGCATCGTCTCGATCGGTCCGGCGTCGAGGCCGCCGTCCTCGGCGGAGATCGTCAGCCCGAGCAGCCCGATCTCGGCGAAGGTGGACCATACCTGCGGGTCCCAGCCGAGTGCACCGTCGATGATCTCGCGGCGGCGTTCGGGGGTGTAGTGGCGGGTGAGCACACTGCGCACGGTCTCGCGCAGCATGTCCTGTTCGGTGGTGAGTTCGAAATCCATGGCGGTGTCTCACAATCCGAGGATCGTCGAAGCGATGATGCTGCGCTGCACCTCGTTGGATCCTCCGTAGATCGATGTTTTGCGGTAGTTCAGGTAGGTGGCGGTGCTGCGGCGCGCCCAGTCGGGGGCGTCGGTTTCGCGGGGCAGGGATTCCGGTCCGGCGATGTCGACGAGCAGTTCGGTGACGGCCTGCTGCAGTTCGGTGCCGCGCAGTTTCAGGATCGACGACACCGGGTTCGGGGTGCCGTCGGCCGAGCCTGCCGCGACCCGCAGCTGCACCAGTTCCAGTGCGAGCAGTTCGTTTTCGAGTTCGGCGATGCGGCCGGCGAACATCGGGTCGTCGAGCAGGGTGCCCGCGTCCAGGCGGGTCTGCTTGGCGTATTCCTTGGCCAGCCACAGCCGGACCTTGGTCTGGCCGACGGCGGCGATGCCGGTGCGTTCGTTGCCGAGCAGGAATTTCGCGTAGGTCCAGCCCTGGTTCTCCTGGCCGACGAGCTGGTCGGCGGGGACGCGCACGTTCTCGAGGAACACCTCGTTGACTTCGAAGCCGCCGTCGATGAGTTCGATCGGGCGCACGGTGACGCCGGGGGAGTCCATCGGGAACAGCAGCATCGAGATGCCTGCTTGTTTCTTGGGTGCGTTCGGGTCGGTGCGGGCCAGGCAGAACATCCAGTCCGCGCTCTGGGCGGCGGTGGTCCAGGTCTTCTGCCCGTTGATCACGTAGTCGTCGCCGTCGCGGACGGCGACGGTGCGCAGTGAGGCCAGGTCCGAGCCGGCGTCGGGTTCGGAGAAGCCCTGGCACCACCAGATGTCGAGGTTCGCTGTGGCCGGGAGGAAGCGTGCTTTGAGTTCTTCGGAGCCGAACTGGGCGATGACCGGGCCGATCATGTTGGCGTTGAAGGTCAGCGGTTCGGGTACCGAGGCGAGCTGCATCTCGTCGTGCCACAGATGGTGCTGGACCGGGGTCCAGTCGCGGCCGCCCCAGGCGATCGGCCAGTGCGGGACCGCGAGGCCGTGGGCGTTGAGGATGCGCTGGGTGGTGACGAAGTCGTCTTTGGAGAGTTCGGACATGTGCCGGGCGCGGTTGCGGATGTCGGCGGGGATCTCGCGCCGGAAGAAGGCACGCAGCTCGTCGCGGAAGGCGAGCTCGTCCTCGGTGAGTGCCAGTTGCATGGTTGAGTATGTTACACAGACACTCAAATGTTTCAAATGGAGCCGGGGCGCCTATGCTGAGTGGGTGACGCGCACAGAAGGGACCACCAGAGCACCCGGCCGACCGGCCGCGGCCAGCCGCGACGACGTCCTCGAAGCGACGATCGAGGTCTTCTTGAGCGGGCAACGCGTCGACGTCAACGCCGTCGCCGCCCAGCTCGGGCTCGGACGGACCAGCATCTACCGCTGGTTCGGCTCCCGCGACGGCCTGCTCGGCGCCGCCATCGCCCGCCAGCTCGAGCGCATGATCGCTCACGCCGAACGCCGCTGCACCGCCACCGGCGGCGCCCGCCTCGACGAGATCCTCGACCGCACCATCGGCTGGCTCGTCGAAACCGACTCCCTGCGCAGCTACTTCGACAACGAGTCCACCGCAGCCCTGCGCACCATCACCCGCAGCGACGGCCCCGTCCACCAGGCCGCGGTCGCACTCGTCGAACAACTCATCGCCCGCGCCGAAGAACAGGGCTACCAGCCGCCCATCGAACGCGACACCCTCGCCTACGCGCTGGTGCGGCTGTGGGAGGCGTTCCTCTACAACGACGCCGTCGCCGGTTTCCGCGGTGACGTGGACCGGCTGCGCCTGGTCCAGACCGCGCTGCTGCGCACCTGAACCGAACTATCCCGCGGGAAACACCTGCCGGAAGATCTCCTCGGCATGACTGCTCGGCTCCGGTGCGCCGGGCACGAGCCGGAAGGTGCGCCGGCCGTCGGGCAGCCGACCCGCGCGCAGGAACAGATCACCGGGACGGTCGTCGTCATGGCGGCGACGGGCGAATTCGAACAGATGGGTGACCAGCACGAGCTGCACACCGGTGTCGACGAGCGCCGCCACGAGTGGGCCCAGGATGAGGGCGGCGTCGTGTTCACTGGTCGAGGCGAACGACTCGTTGGACAGCAGCAGTGCCCCCGGACCGATGCGGTCGACGATCGCGCGCATCCGGACCAGTTCGTCGACGAGTTTGCCGTAGGTCATGGTGCGGTCTTCGTCGGTGACGAAATGGGTGAAGATCCCGGTGCGGACCGGGGCCCGGAAGCTCTCGGCGACCACGAACATGCCCGCCTGCATCATCACCTGGGCCGCGCCGGCACTGCGCAGGAACGTCGACTTGCCACCGTTGTTGGCGCCGGTGACCACCAGCAGCTCGCGCCCGGTCGCGTCGAGATCGTTGCCGACGACCTCCCCGCCGCCGGTCAGACACAGCGTGACATCACGCAAACCCGCACACCGCAGACCCGCTTCGCCGGCGGGGGCCACGCTCGGCAGGCAGGTCGGGATCCCGGCCTCGGTCAAACGGTCACGCAGGTTCAGGCAGCCGATGTAGAAGGCGAGTTCGGTGCGCAACCGTTCGAAGAAGCTGTGGATGTGGTCGGCCGCGTAACCGACGACCTCGGCCACCTCGGCCAATGCCCGATTGCGCAGCTGCACAATCGGATTCAGTGTCGGATTGGACCTGGCCTCGGGATCCTCGATCGGCTGGAAAGTCTGCGCGGCACGCCGGTCGAACCCGAAACGGGTCCGGCGCGGCGGCAACGGGTCGTGCAGGACGATATCGGCGATCTTGTTGCCGATCCCGAGACCGGCGCCCAGATGGATACCGTCATCGAAATGCAGTGCGGTCAAGTGTTGTTCGACCGCGTCGAGGTAGTCGTCGTCGAAATGGTCGGTCACCGTGGCGACCAGGGCCCGCAGGCCGGGGGAGGTGAAGTCGCCGGCGTGGTGGCGGCACTGCGCCCGCAGCCGGCGCAAACAATTCAGGAGCTCACCGAACGGTGGCAGCGACAGCACCAGTTTGCCGCCCGCCCGGCGGCCTTCACCGAGCGGCCAGCGCCGGATCCGGGTCGGCTCGACCGCGATCCGGTAGAGCTCACGGACCGCATCCGGATGCGTGGTGCAGTCACTCAGCACGGCCTGCCGGTAGGCGATGACCTCCGGATCGGTGATCGTGGCGGGCACCGTCGCGCGGACCACCTGCGTGATCAGCGGATCGTCGGCGGCCATCGCGGTGAACAGTGACTCCAGACCCAGATCGGTGACCACACGCTCACCGTTGACCGCGATCGCGGGAACCCGGTCGGGCGGGTACAGCAGATTCACTCGCATACGGTCGTCCTCGCGGTCACGAGATCGTAGGTGAGGCCGTAGCGTTGCGCCAGCACCACCGCGTGCGCCTGGCCGTCGGCTGCGCGGCGCACGATCCGGAAGGTGCGCCGCGCCGGATCCGCGGGGTCGGTCGCCGCGACCATGCTGACCGTTTCCGGTCGCGCGGCAGCGAGTTCGTCGAAGAAGGTCACCCACACCGCCACCGAACCCGCGGCGATGATCCGGTCCAGGACCTGCCCGCCGATCCGGACACCGTCGAGGGTGCTCGTCGAACTGAAGCTCTCGTTGAGGATCAGCACACTGTCGGCGGTGGCGTTGTCGAGTGTCTCGCGGACTCGTCCGAGTTCGGCCAGCAGCCGCCCGTCGGCGTCGCCTGCCTGCTCGGCGCGTTCGAAATGCGTGGTCAGCCGGTCGGGCAAGGCCAGGCGCGCCGACCGCGCCGGCACCGGGCAACCCAGCGCCGCCAGATAGTACAGCTGGCCGAGCATGCGGGCGAAAGTGGTTTTACCGCCCTGATTGGGGCCGGTGACCACCAGTACCCGTTCCGGGCCCGAGAGCTCGAAGTCGTTGCACACCAACGGTTCGGCCCGGCCGGGCTTGGCGGCCAGCGCGATATCGAAGGCGTCTTCGGTGCCGATGTCGCCGGGTGCGTCGAGGATCCGCGGCAGTGACAGCGGCTCGGTCAGGGTGGCGGCGAAATCGAGGTAGCGCAGATAGAAATGGATCTCCCGGTCGAACGTCGCGACCGCCGGATCGACGAACCGGGGGTATCGGTCGGCGAAGGCCGCGAGCTGCCCGAACGCCTGCGGTGCCAGCGCCGCGACCCGGTCGAGGATCTGCTCTTCCATCTGGTTCATGTCCGGCCACTCCGGCTGGCTGGGCGGCGGTGGCGGCGGGCCTGCGCCGAAGCGTGCCAGCAGTTCGGTGATCGTGGTGGTGTAGTCGGAGGTGTCGTCGTCGGGCCCGACCGCGAGAGTGCCGGTGTCGAGAATGCGGACGCTGTAGCGGACCGCGGCCAGTGCCTGCCGCACCGCGTGCACGTCGTCGGCGAGCGCGGTGACCTCGGGACCCGCTACCGCGTCGAGGACCGCCGTACGCCACAGCCGCAGCGCCCGCGAGGTCAGCGGCAGCGACGGCAACACCTGAGCCGTCGCGGTGAGCGCGGCCAGATAGTCGGCGGCCGCGTCCAGATGCCAGCGCTGCCGCTGGCGCGGATGCGGCAAGCGGGCCGCGCCGTCGCTGCGCCGCCGCACCCGCCGCAGACCGGCCGCGAAATCATCGAACACCGCCCGGATCTCGTCGACGGCCAGATCCGCGAAGACTTCCTGGCGGTAGCGCACGGTGTCACGGTCGCGCACCGGCCGCCGCAACAGTGCCGCGAGCCCGAATTCGTCCGGGGACCCGACAATCGCGGCGATCACCTGATCGAGCCGCAGATCCGCCACGGTCGCCGCGTCGACGACCACCTCGGCCACCGTCGACGGCTCCCGCGGCCAGAGCACACTCTCGGCGAACATCGGCGCCCCCCTCGCTCCACGGTGTCCGTGCCTCGGTTGTCCGCCACCGGAGGTTAGGGAGCAGTGCGCCGATCGTCAAGGCGCGACACCCGGAAGAACCCGATCGAGCCGCACCGCGATGACGATCGCTGCGGGGCGAGGCGCACCAAGGTGACAGTGTTGGCCGGAGTCGCACCGGCAGCACGGAAAAATCGTCGTCCACGGCCGCAGAATCCGCGCCCGGGTCCGCGCACCATTTCTCTCGCACCACTCGAAGGCGAGAGGAAATTCCTTGTCCAGCAATAAAGTTCAATGGCTCGGTATCGTCGCGGCGATGGCTGTGTCGCTCGGGGTCGCGGCCGGTCCCGCCCAGGCCGCCGACAATCCCTACCAGAGGGGACCCGACCCGACCGAAGCGAGCGTGAGCGCCGAGAAGGGTTCCTTCGCGATCGCGCAGGCCGAAGCGCCCGCCCGGGCCAGCAACAAGTTCAACAAGGGTACCGTCTACTACCCGACGGCCACCGACCAGGGCACGTTCGGCGCGGTCGCGGTGGCGCCCGGCTTCACCAATCCCGAATCCATCATCAGTTGGCTGGGCCCACGCCTGGCCTCGCAGGGTTTCGTCGTCCTCACCCTGGAAACCGACACCGTGCTCGATCTGCCCGAATCCCGTGGTGATCAACTGCTCGGCGCGCTGGACTGGCTGACCACCCAGAGCCAGTACAAAGACCGCATCGATCCGACCCGGACCGCGGTGGTCGGGTTCTCCATGGGCGGAGGCGGCGCGCTGCGCGCCGCCGAGGACCGGCCCGCACTGAAGGCTGCCGTCGGACTCGCGCCCTGGGAGCCGTATTCGTCCTGGCAGAAGGTGACCACACCGACGTTGCTGATCGGCGCCGCCGACGATGTCATCGCCCCGACCGGAGCGCATGCCGAGCCCTTCTACGACCACCTGACCAGCGCCAGGGACAAGGCGTATCTGGAGTACAACAGCGGCAACCACTTCAAGCCGGTGGAGGCCAATGCGACCAACACGAAGTTCACCCTGTCCTGGCTGAAGCGTTTCGTCGACAACGACGTCCGCTATGACCAGTTCCTGTGCCCGGGCCCGTCGCGGTCGGCGCAGTTCCAGGAGTACCGCAACACCTGCCCGCTGGGCTGAGCTGGTGACCGGGGAGGGCGCCACCCCTCCCCGGTCCCGCCCATATAGTCAGTAAGTTGATTAGTATCAGCTGCTAGTCTGGGCTGATGGCACTGCGGAATGCGATCCTGGCGACCCTGCTCGACGGCGAGGCCTCCGGCTACGACCTCGCCAAGGGCTTCGACGCCTCGATCGCCAATTTCTGGATCGCCACCCCGCAACAGCTCTACCGGGAGCTCGAGCGAATGGCCACCGACGGGCTCATCCAGACCCGGGTCGTGCAGCAGGAACGCCGGCCCAACAAGCGCATGCACTCGATCACCGACGCCGGGCAGGCCGCGTTGCGCGCCTTCGTCGAAGGCGACTACAAGCCGCCGGCGATCCGCGACGAGTTGATGGTCAAGGTGCAGAGCGTGCAGGCCGCCGACGCACCGGCCGTGCGGACCGCGGTCGCCGAGAAACGGGAACGGTCGACCGCCAAACTCGCCCGCTACGAACGCCTCCGGACCCGGTTGCTGGCCGGGCGCACCGAACAGGCCTACCTCGAGGAAGCCGAACGCGTCGGCCCCTACCTGACCTTGATGCGCGGTATCTCCTTCGAGCAGGAGAACATCCGCTGGACCGAATTCGTGCTCGCGGTCATCGACCGCCGCATCGCCGCCCAGGAGTGAGTGGATCAGGCGCGTAGCAGCGTGGTCTGCACGATTTGCAACCGTTCGACATCACCGCGGAAACCGGCGACGGCGTCGTTGTAGAGGAAGGCCTCCCACAGGCGCACCACGGCGTAGGCCAGGGTAGCGCGGTCGATCGGCGGGGTGTAGCCGTGCTCTTCGGCGCGTTCGATGAGGTCTTCGACGGTCGCCACCGCGGTCTGGTGCACTCGCCCGTCGCTGCGGGTGATCAGGCGCAGGGCCGCGGTCGACTCGTTGTCGAAATAGGTTCGTAGCGCGTCGTTCTGGACGAGCAGGTGGATCGTGCGGTTCATGATCTCGGTGAGCCGGGCACTGCCGGTGGCGCTGCTGTGCCGGTCGGCGTAGGCGACGGTGCGTTCGAGCTGGCGGGCGATGGCGGCGCCGAGCAGGCCCTCGCGCGAGCCGTACCACCGGTAGATGCTGGCGCGGCCCACGCCGAGCTGGGCGGCGATGGCGTTGACGTCGAGGCGTTTGCCGTCCAGGAACATGCCGATGGCCGTCTGTAGGACGTCCTCCGGGCTGGCCGAGGCCGGCCGGCCGGGTGTTCTGGCTCCCTCTGCGCGTGTCACCCGGAAAGCATAGGCGGCGACATCATCATTTGAGACACAGAGTGTTCTATGTATCATATTGCTCATGATGCGCATCCGCGGAGCAGTGCTCGAGGAGACCGGCCGAGCACGTCCCTATCTCGACTCGCGGCCGATCACGGTGTCCGAACTCGACCTCGACGATCCCGGACCCACCGAGGTGCTCGTCGCCGTGCGCGCGGCCGGGGTCTGCCACTCGGATCTGAGCGTGGTCGACGGCAACCGGCCACGACCGCTGCCCATGCTGCTCGGCCACGAAGCGGCCGGAACGGTGCTGGCCGTCGGCGCTTGCGTCACCGATGTCGCTGTCGGGCAACAGGTCGTGATGACCTTCCTGCCGCGCTGCGGCGCCTGCGCGGCCTGCGCGCCCGGCCGCGACGGCAGGCTGCCGTGTCCGGAAGGCACCCGCGCCAATACCGCCGGTGAACTGCTCAACCATCCGGGACACCTGATGCGCGAGGGTGTTCGCGTCCGCCACCATCTCGGTGTCTCCGGTTTCGCCACCCACGCCGTGGTCGACCGTGCCTCCCTGGTCGTCGTCGGTGACGACGTCCCCCCGGAGGTGGCGGCCCTGTTCGGCTGCGCGGTCCTCACCGGCGGCGGCGCGGTACTGAACGTGGCCCGGCCACAGCCCGGTGACAGCCTGATGGTGGTCGGGCTCGGCGGGGTCGGTATGGCCGCGCTGCTGGTGGCCGCGGCGATCGGCGTCGAACGCATCGTCGCGGTCGATCCCGTGCCCGACAAGCTCGCGACCGCGCTGTCGCTGGGCGCCGCCGAAGCTCTCACCCCGGAGCAGGTCCTCGCCACCGGGACCCGCTGCCGCTACGTCATCGAATGCGCGGGACATCCCACGGCACTGGAAACCGCCTACGCCGCAACAGCTCCCGGTGGCACCACCGTCACCGTCGGTCTGCCCGCACCCGAGTCGACCGTCACCCTGCCCGCGCTGAGCCTGACCGCCGAGGCCCGCACCCTCGTCGGCAGCTATCTGGGCTCGGCGGTCCCCGCCCGCGACATTCCCCGCTATGAGCGCCTGTGGCGCGACGGCAGACTCCCGGTCGAGCGGCTCATCTCCGCGCGGATCGGCCTCGAGGACATCAACGACGCCATGGACGCACTCGCCGACGGCACCGCCATCCGCCAGATCATCGTCATCGACCAGCACGATCAGGAGAACCCATGACCCCCATCGGCCAGTTCATCGGCGGCGAATGGCGCACCGGCGACACCGAGTTGCCGGTCCGCAACCCGGCCACCGGCGCGGTGATCGCCACCGTGGCCGACGGTGGCCCCGACATCGCCACGGCCGCTCTCGACGCCGCCGTGACGGCCGCGCACAGCTGGGCCGCCACCGATCCACGCACTCGCGCCGACATCCTCATGACGGCCTTTCGGCTCCTGCACGAACGCGCGCCGCAGATCGCGCGGACGCTGACCCTGGAGATGGGCAAGCCCTACGCCGAGGCACTCGGGGAGGTGAACTACGGCGCCGAGTTCCTGCGCTGGTTCGCCGAACAGGCCACCCACCCCCGCGGCGAATACTTCCGCGCACCCATCGGCGGCCAACGCATCGTGGTCACCGAGCAGCCCGTCGGACCGGTCCTGGCCATCACCCCGTGGAACTTCCCCCTCGCCATGGTGACCCGCAAAGTGGCACCCGCACTGGCCGCTGGCTGCACCGTCGTCCTCAAACCCGCCTCCCAGACTCCGCTCACCGCACTGGCATTGATGCAGGTTTTCCAGGACGCGGGTCTGCCCGCCGGGGTCGTCAACTGCGTCACCACCACCGATTCCGCCGCGGTCGCCACGACCCTGCTCGCCGACGAACGGCTGCGCAAACTCACCTTCACCGGGTCCACCGGAGTCGGGCGGCGCCTGCTCGCCCAGGCCTCGCAGCGAGTCCTGCGCACCTCCATGGAACTGGGCGGCAACGCGCCGTTCGTGGTGCTGGCCTCGGCCGACCTGGACAAGGCCGTGGCCGGGGCGCTGGCGGCCAAGATGCGCAACGGCGGTCAGGCCTGCGTGGCCGCCAACCGGTTCCTCGTGCACGAATCGCTGGCCGCCGAGTTCACCGAACGGCTGGTCGCGGCGATGTCGGCGCTGCGGATCGGTGACGGGATGGACCCGGCGACCGAGGTCGGCCCGCTCATCGACTCGGCCGCCGTCGATCAGATGCACTGGCTCGTCGAAGACGCCGTCGCGCGCGGTGCGCGCATCCATTCCGCCGCCGAACTCCCCGAGGGCCGAGGCTGTTTCGTGCGTCCGGTGGTCCTCACCGAGGTCGATCCCGCGGCCCAGGTCTGGCGCGAGGAGATCTTCGGCCCGATCGCCCCGATCCGGACCTTCACCGATCTCGACGAGGCACTCGCCCTCGCCGAGGACACCGAATCCGGTTTGGCCGCCTACGTCTTCGGCGAGAATCTCGGTGAGACCGTGACCTTCGCCGAGAACCTGCAGGTGGGCATGGTCGGGGTCAACACCGGCATCCTCTCCGACCCGGCCGCACCCTTCGGCGGGGTGAAGTCCTCGGGGCTGGGCCGTGAGGGCGGCAGCACCGGACTCGACGAATACCGGGAATCGAAATACCTGGCACTGCGCCTGTCCTGACGGGAATCGGCGGCTACCGGCGAGAAGGCC